>DOIS01000177.1:6503-6798 GCA_003511785.1 Paracoccaceae bacterium | reverse complement strand
CCAGCGCCTCGAGCGCGCGCAGATGCAGGTCCACCGGCCGCGCCCCGATGGCGCAGCCGCCGGGCAGCGAGACCACTGCTTCGCCGTGCCGGGCCAGGAGCGGACCCAACACCAGGATCGAGGCGCGCATCTTGCGCACGATGTCATACTCGGCCTTCACCGTGGTCAGGTCGTGGCTGGACATGGCCAGAACCTGCCCGCCCTGGAGCGCCTGCACCTCGGCGCCCAGCGATTGCAGCAGCTCGGTCATGGTGCGGATGTCCGACAGCCGCGGCGCGTTGGTCAGCGTCAGCGG
>DOIS01000177.1:0-6181 GCA_003511785.1 Paracoccaceae bacterium | reverse complement strand
GCGCGTTGGTCAGCGTCAGCGGTTCGTCGCTGAGCAGCGTGGCCGGCATCAGTGTCAGGCAGGCGTTCTTGGCGCCCGCGATGGGAATGCGGCCGTTCAGCGCCCCGTTCCCCGTGACCAGTATCGAATCCATGCGCCTCTTATCCTTTGCTCGGGTTTTCGCCCCCGTCGCCCGCCTGGGGCCCGGTCCGGTCCGCGCGCGCGCGCGCCTGCGCCTTGCGCCGGGCGAGGTTCGCCTTCAGCGCGGCCTTCAGCCTCTGGTCGCGGTCCGCGGCTTTCGCCGGGGGTGGGGATTTGCCGGTTTTGCCTGCCATGTCCCCCTCTCTACAGCAGGGCTGAAAAAGCGTCCAGATTGCCCTTGCAAGGCCCGGGATTTGCGTCTAGTCACCCGCCACATCGGCGCTGCTGTAGCTCAGAGGTAGAGCACTCCCTTGGTAAGGGAGAGGTCGAGAGTTCAATTCTCTCCAGCAGCACCATGATCTTCCGCCAGGTTGAAAGCCACCCGCCAGCCCGCAAGCCGGACTGCGCGCGCGTTCGACACGGCCGTTGTGCCGGGTCGCGAGGCGCCCTTTTGTGCGTCTGAGATTCGACCGGGCCGAAGGCTCCGGCCCACCGTCACCGCGCGCTTTCTTCAGCCCCCCCGGTGCCCCCGTGGGACTGCGCCTCACTCGGCGAGACAGGCCAGGCGCAGCCCGCCCCAATGGCGGCCCTGAACGCTGATCGGCGCCGAGACGTCCTTCATCATGCGGAACTCACCGCCGCCCATGTCGCGGCGATAGGCCTGAAGCAGAAAGGGGCGACGGCTCTGCCCGGCCCGCAGCCCGACCCGGTCGTTGAAGATGCGCCGGTTCCGGGCGAATTTCGCGTTCCAGGCCGGATCGTCGGCGCGCGGCGCCTGGCTGAACTTGAGGTTGTGGGTGGCGATGTACCCGTTCCGGTCCGTCGCGGCACAGAACACCACCTTGCCTGAGAGGTTCAGCATCGCCTCTTGCACATAGGGCAGCACGGTGTCGGTGAACCCGGCATAGCGGGTCAGGTGCTGCTCGGGGTTCGAGTCGGGGATCGGCACATAGGTTTCGTCGAACAGCTCCGACATCGAGATATGCCGCTGAGCCACCGACTGCTCGAAAAGGGTGCTGACGGCGGCGGCAGCACTTTGCACCGCCTCGACATAGGGCGATTCGACGGTCTGCACCCCGAGGCGGGCGGAAATCCCGGTGATGGTTTCCGAGGCGTCGGTAATGCTCAGAAGCTTCTCGGTGGCCATGGCCAGGCTGGAGGTGCATCGCTCGACCGTGTCGGACAGGTCCGCGACCTGTTCCCGCGTCTGGCTCAGCGAGGTTTCGATGCTGGTCGAGGAGGCGACGATCTTCTCCTGCGCGCGCCGGACCGTGGCCACGCTCTCCGGTAGGTCCTGGATGTCACCCTCGACCGCCCCGGTGATCTCCCTGATCTCGCAGGCGACCCCGCCGGCCTCGGAGACCTGGTCGATGACCCAGGTCAGCTCCTCGGAGAGGCGGCCGACCGTGGCCTCGATATCCTGGGTGGCTTCGCTGGTCTGCGTCGAGAGCTTCTTGACCTCGCCGGCCACCACCGCGAACCCGCGCCCCGAAGCGCCCGCCCGCGCGGCCTCGACCGCGGCGTTGAGCGACAGCAGGTTGGTCTGCCGCGCGATGCTGCCCACGTGACGCGAGACCTTGGTGACGCCGTGCAGGGTCTCGGACACGGTGGCGAGCCGTTCGTTGACCTGGGCCACGATCTCGGTCAGCACCGCGACCCGGGCCACCATGCTCGCGAGATGCGTGCTCGTGACCTCGATCTTCTCCTGCGCCATGCGGGACCGATCCAGCGCCGAGGACGCGGCGCCGTGCACCTCGACGCCGTTCTGCGCCATGGTGTGCATCCGCTCCTTGATGTCGCGGAACCCGTCGCGCTGGCGCACCGAGAGACCGCTGACATCCTGCACGTCGCCGACGGCGGCGGCGATGGAGACGGCAAGTTCCCCGATTCGCGCGGCGATATCGGCAACAGATCCCAGGTTATCCGGGTCGCCCGGCGCGGGGGCCGTCCCTTGGGTGACGGTGTCAGTCTGGTCGAACATCCGGTCGGTCTCTCCTGTTAGGCCCTCTACCCGGCAACGGCACGGATCGGCAATTGTTGAGCCCGACGCCTCATTTGACCCCTGGCGGGCAAATGGCCGGACCGATCCGTCCGGCCCGATCGCGCCAGGCGGGCCGGTTATGGGGCCGGTTTCCCGATCCGTGTTTCAAGTATCGTGCCAAGCCGCGCCGAACCGGGACCGGCCGAGCGCCGCCCCCGCGCACCGCGCCCGGGCGCCCCTAGTCCAGCTTCTTCTTCAATGCCGCCGTGAGGATCGGCAGCAGCACCGGCAGGAGCGTGCCGAGCGGGTCCGAGCGCGCCCCGCGGACATGGGCCACCACGCCGCGCAGCTCGTCGGCCATGTCGTCGAGATCGTCATGCAATTCGGCCAAGGCCATGTCGCGCACCGCCACGGCCGGGGCGATCTCGGCCTCGGCGCTGGCGCGCGCGGCGATCAGCACCAGCAGCCCCGCCAGGACGAAATTGCCCAGCGCCAGCAGGGCCGCCGCCCAGGCCGGGTGCATCACGCTGGCCAGGCCCAGCCAGGCCGCCAGGTTGCCCGCCACCAGCGCCGCCAGACCCATCAGCCCGGCGGCGGCGAAGAGCAGCGTCTGGCGCTGCATCACCACCAGCCGCCGGCGCGCGATCAGCGATTCGGTGCGGTAGATCGTGCTGAGCGAGCGGCTGATCCGGTTCATCCCGGCCCTCCTCATTTCGACGCCCTCCCGACCATCACGCCCAGCGCGAAGGCCCCCGCCGTCACCGCCAGCGGGTGGTCCTTCTGGAGCTTGGCCAGCGCCTCGATGATCTGCGGGCCGAGACTGTCCAGCGTCTCGCGGTCCAGCCCGGTCTCCTTGAGCATGTCGCGCAGCCCCTCGGCGGTGTCCTCGGCGCGGGCACGCATCTTCTCGGTCGTGCTCTCCCCGGCGGCGGCCAGTTCCGCCTTCAGCGCGGCCAGTTCGGCCTCGAGCTCGGCTTTGGTGGGCATGGTCGGTCCTCCTTTCCTGGGTTCCGGCCCATACTAGCCGCTCACGCGCCCCTGTCTGCCCGATTCTTTGCCGCAGGCGCCGACTGGCCCCCGGCCGCCGCGATCCGCGCGTAAAGCCTCAGCGCATGCGAGGCGTCGCGCGCCGCGGCCGGCAGGACCGGGTCATAGGCCGCGCGGATCACCGCCGCCACGTCGGGGCGCAGGATCACCGTCCCGCCCGCCCGCGCCAGGGGCGCGCGCTCGGCAAAGGCGGTGGCCGACCACAACAGCCACAGCTGCGCCACCTGCCCCAGCGCCAGCGCGTCGGCCGGCATTTTCGACAGGCTCTCGTCCATGCGCAGGAAGACGAAGGCCGCCTTGATCGCCCCCGCCTCGTCGAAGCGGAACAGGCGATACTGGTTCGCGCCCTCCCGCGTGAGCCGCTCGACCAGCGGGTGCAGATCGGGGATCAGCCGGTCGAGATCGGGCAGGTCCGCGAGTTCGGCCCAATCTCGGAAGAAGAACATCATGCAGTTCATGCCCAACTCGGGGTCGGTCTCGGCCAGATCAAGGCCCGAAAGCTGCGCCATCGCCTGGAACGCGCCCTTGACGGTGGCCAGCGTCGCGTCCTCCACGCCGAACACCACCGGCGCCACCGGCCGGCCCCAGCGGGCGAAGGCATAGGCCCCGCCCGCGTCGGTGAAGAAGCCCGCCACTTCCTCGGGGCCGGGCAGGTCGGGGCCGGGCGCCTCAGGCATCGACCAGCCCCCGCCCCTTCAAGAGCGCCTCGACCCCCGGCAGCCGACCGCGAAACGCGGTGTAGAGCGCCTCGGGCTCCTGCGAGCCGCCGGTAGACAGGATATGCCGCTCCAGCGCCGCCGCGCGTTCGGGGTCGAAGGGGTCGCCCGCCTCTTGAAACGCGGCGAAGGCGTCGGCATCCATCACCTCGGACCACATGTAGCTGTAATAGCCCGAGGAATAGCCGTCCTCGGCAAAGACATGGGCGAAATGCGGGGTGGCGTGACGCATCCCGATGGCGTGCGGCATCCCCAGCCCGGCCAGGGTCTCGGCCTGCCGCGCCATCGGATCGGCGGGGGCGGGCCCGTCGTGGAAATCGAGATCCACCAGCGCCGAGGCCACGTATTCCACGGTCTGGAACCCCTGGTCGAAATTGGCCGCCGCCAGCACCTTGTCCAGCATGTCGCGCGGCATGGCCGCGCCGGTCTCGACATGGGTGGCGAACTCTTCCAGCACCTCCGGCACCTCCAGCCAATGCTCGTAAAGCTGGCTGGGCAATTCGACGAAATCGCGCGCGACGCTGGTGCCCGAGATGGACTCGTAGGTCACATTCGACAGGATCTGGTGAAGCGCATGGCCGAACTCGTGGAAGAGCGTGCGCGCGTCATCGTAAGACAAGAGCGCCGGGTCGCCCTTGGCGAAGTTGCACACGTTGATGACGATGGGCGCCTGGCGCTCGGGGAATGTCGCCTGCCCGCGCATCGCCGAGCACCAGGCGCCCGAGCGTTTCGAGCCACGCGCGAAATAATCGCCGATGAACACCGCCATGTGCTCGCCCCCGCGCGTCACCTCCCAGGCGCGGCAATCGGGGTGATAGAGCGGCACGTCCAAAGGGCGGAACTCCAGCCCGAACAGGCGGTTCGCCACGGAAAACGCCGCCTCGATCATGCGCTCGAGTCGCAAGTAGGGTTTGAGCGCGGCCTCATCCAGATCGTGCTCGGCCCGGCGGCGTTTGGAGGCGTAGTAGTGCCAGTCCCAGGGCTCCAACGGGCCGTTGATCCCGTCCTCGCGCAGCATCGCCTCGAGCACCTCGGCATCGGCCTCGGCGCGCGCGCGGGCGGGGGCCCAGACCGCCATGAGCAACTCGCGCACCTTGTCCGGCGCGCGCGCCATCTCGGTCTCGAGCTTGTAGGCGGCGAAACTCTCATAGCCCAGGAGCCTTGCCCGCTCCTCGCGCAGGGCCAACACCTCGGCGGCGATTTCGCGGTTGTCGGTCTCGCCCCCGTTGGCGCCCCGCGCGGCCCAGGCCCGCCAGGCCCGTTCGCGCAGGTCGCGGCGCGGCGAGAATTGCAGGAAGGGCGTGATCAGCGAGCGCGCCAGGGTGATGACCGGCCCCTCGGCGCCGCGCTCGCGCCCCGCTTCGCGGGCGGCGCGGATCACGAAATCCGGGAGCCCCTCAAGGTCGGCCTCGGCCAGCGGCAGGGACCAGTCGCGCTCGTCGGCCAGAAGGTTCTGGGTGAACTGGGTGCCCAAGACGGCGAGCCGTTCCTTGATCTCGGTCATGCGGGCCTCGGCCGCCCCCTCCAGCGCCGCGCCTGCCCGGACGAACCCGCGATGGGTCAGCATCAGCACCCGCGCCTGTTCCTCGGTCAGGTCCAGATCGTCGCGCCGCGCCCAGAGATCGGCCACCCGCGTGAACAGCGCCTTGTTCGAGGAAATCGCCGAGAAATGCGCCGCCAGCCTGGGCGAGAAGTCGCGCTGCAACGCTTGCCGTTTCGGATTGCTGTCGGCGCCCGCCAGGGTGAAGAACACGCCCAGAACCCGGTCGAGCGCGCCGCCCGCGCGTTCCAGCGCCTCGATGGTGTTGGCGAAGGTGGGCGGTTCGGTGTCCCCGGCGATGGCCAGGATCTCGCCGTCATGCGCCAAGAGCGCCTCCTCCAGCGCGGGCGCGAAATCCTCGTCCGAGATCGTGTCGAAACGCGGCAGGCCATGCGGCCCGGTCCAGGGGGCGAGAGCGGGGTTGGTCATGCGGGATCTCCCTTGCCCCGCAAGCTAGGGGCCAAACCCCCGAGGGTCCAGAGGGCGCGGCCTGCCACCGGGCCCCTCCTTCTTCTCTTTCACAAATACTCCGGCCCTGCGCCCGCGCCCCGCGTGCTCAGTCCCGGCAGGCAGCGCCAAACTCCGCCACCGGGCTCCCCCGGGGCGGTGTCGGTCGATCCTGTCTCACGTTGGAGGGCCGATAAGAAGGGGCGGCGCCGCCGGTCGGAATACGGGTCACGCGAGGCGTCACCCCCGCGCGGTCGCTTTCGAAAGAAACCCGTCCCCCGCGTCACCGGGGGCCCTGCTTCCTGATGTTGCGCCGGATTGCCAGGCCCG
>DOIS01000055.1 GCA_003511785.1 Paracoccaceae bacterium | reverse complement strand
AGGAAAACGGGACCACTTCAGTGTTCGCCCTGATGCCCGCGCTCGCGCACAGGCGGCGCGGCGCCTGACCCGCCCTCCGGGCGACGCGGGTTGCCCGTTTCCACCCGCAAGACGATCCGCCCAGAAATCGCGATATTATCTCACCCCTGCCCCGATCCTGCCCAGATTGGACGGGATAACGGTGCCTGCATATTCGACTGACCGAGGACGCAGGCATGGACCGATTGACCGAAATGGAAGCCTTCGCCAACGTGGTGGACCAGGGCGGTTTCACCGACGCGGCGAAAAAGATGGGCATCTCGAAATCGGCCGTGTCCAAGCATGTCTCGAGCCTGGAGGCGCGACTGGGCGCGCGGCTGCTCAACCGCACGACGCGCCGGGTCAGCCCGACCGAGATCGGGCTGGCCTATTACGACCGGGCGCGTCGGGTTCTCAACGACGCGGGCGAGGCCGACGCGCTGGTGACCTCGATGCAATCGGCGCCCTCGGGGCTCCTGCGGATCAGCGTGGCCACCGATTTCGGGGTGAATCACCTGTCGCCGGTGCTGTCGGAATTCCTCGCCGATTTTCCCGACATCACCGTGAACATGGTGCTCAACAACCGCTATGTGGAGCTGATCTCGGAGGGGTTCGACATGGCCGTGCGCATCGGCGAGCTGGAGGACAGCACCCTGCGCGCGCGCAGGGTGACCGAGACGACCAAGCGGATGATCGCCTCGCCCAGCTATTTCCAGCAATACGGCCGCCCGCAGAAGATCGACGATCTGAACGAGCACAAGCTCTTGCACTATTCCAATCAATCCAGCGGCAATGTCTGGAAACTGACCTCGCCCACCGGCGAAAAGCGCCAGGTGCGCACCGCCGGCTGGCTGAGCGTCAATGACGGGCAGTCGCTGCTGAACGCCGCGATTTCCGGGTTGGGGATCGCCTATCTGCCCAGCCATCTTTACGCCGACGCGCTGTCGCAGGGCCTGGTGGAAGAGGCCATTCCCGCGCTGCCGGTCGAAACGCAGGGCATCTATGCGGTCTATCCACCGGGCCGCTTTACACAGCCCAAGGTGCGCGCCTTCATCGATTTCCTGGTCCACGCTTTCGCCGAGAAGGGGCCGGAGACCTGGTAAACCCGAACCACGTTGCTTTTCCCTTGGCAACCACCTGCCCCCGACTCACGAGAGCCGGGGGCTTTTTTGTTTTCTCGGCGCTCGGCGCAGCGGCGAAGCACGCCGGCGGGCGGATTGCCGGTTCATTCGACGCTGCGGCATGCTAAGCCCCTGTCATGACCGACACGACGCATACCCCGATGCAGATCGCCCGGCAGCGGTTCAAGCTGCGGGTCTGGGTCACCTCGCGGCTTTGGGCGCAGGTCATCGCCGGGATGATCCTGGGCTTCGGCCTGGGCCTGGTGCTGAGCGAGCGGACCGGGCTTGTCCCCCCTGACATCGCCGAGGCGATCGGGGTCTGGCTGGCCCTGCCCGGGCAAATCTTCCTGGCGCTGATCGCGATGGTGCTGACGCCGCTGATCTTCTCGTCCATCGTGGGCGGGCTGGCCGGGGCGGGATCGGCGGGCGAATTGCGCACGGTCGGCCTGCGGCTGGCGGCCTTCATCCTGACAACGACCACGGTCGCGGCGGCGATCGGTGTCGCCTTCGCGCTGTGGCTTCAACCCGGCGCTGGGCTCGCGGGCTTCTCGACGGCGCCTGCGCCGCCTGCCACCCCTGAGGCCCTGCCCGAGATGCCGGCGGCGGCGGCCGGAACTTCCCTGCCAGACCTGATCGTCAACATCCTGCCGTCAAACCCCACCGCTTCAATCGTGCAAGGCGACATGCTGGCCGTCGTGGTGCTGGCGCTTCTGGTCGGGATCTCGGTCACACAGGTTCAAGGCAGCCGGGCCGCGCCCTTCCTGGCTCTGATGGACGCGCTCCTGTCGATCTCGATGAACATCGTGAAATGGGCGATGTTCCTGGCGCCGCTGGCGGTGTTCGGACTGATGGCGCAGCTGGTGATGCGCCTGGGGTTCGAGACAATGGTGGGGATCTCGGGCTATGTCGGCACCGTGCTCGCGGGGCTTGCCGTGCTATTGGCACTCTACCTGTTGATCGCACTGGTCTTTGCGCGCGTGACGCCGCGGCGCTTCCTCGAGGCGGCGGGCAGCAACCTGCTTTTGGCTTTCTCGACGTCCAGTTCGTCGGCGGTCATGCCGGTCACGATCCAGTCGGCGCGGCAGCTTGGCGTGCCGGACAGTATCGCGAACCTGGTCGTGCCGCTTGGGGCGACGATGAACATGGCCGGCACCGCCCTTTACCAGGCCGTGGCGATCCTGTTTCTGGCCCAGCTTGCCGGGGTCGAGCTGACCGCCACGCAAACCGCCGTCGTGGTCGGCACGCTGGTGGCCTCGAGCATCGGCGCGCCGGGCACGCCGGGGGTCAGCATCGCGATCCTCGTGAACGTGGCCGCGAGCATGCAGATCCCGGTCGAGGGCATGGTCATCATCCTGGGGGTGGATCGCCTGCTCGACATGTGCCGGACGGTGGTCAATGTCAGCGGCGACCTGGTGGCCGCCGTCCTGTTCAGCGATGTCCGGCAACCCGAGGGTGGCGGGTCGGCCTGAGCCGCCGGTGCAGGGCCGCCTCAGTCGCTCAGCAGCACCGCCTCGACCCGCCGGTTCGCCTCGCGCCCCTCGGGGGTCAGGTTCGAGGCCACCGGCGCGAGATAGCCCATGCCCTCGGCCTCGATCCTTGCCGGGTCGGCGCCATGCGCCTCGATCAGCCGGTCGCGCACGGCGCGGGCGCGGGCGCGGGACAGGGCGATATTGTCTTCCAGGCTGCCCACGCTGTCGGTGTGTCCCACAACGGCGATGCGGGCCTGCGGAGCCTCGGCAAGAAACCCGGCTAGGGCCTCCAACGAGGCGAACGGCCCCGCGCCCAGTCGCACGGCGCCGGTCTCGAAGGCCAAATCGCCCAGCACCGCATGGCCGTGGTCGCGCAGCATGGCGCCCAGCCCGTCACCCGGCGCCTCCGCGGTCGCGACCGCCGAGACGACCGGCGCGGGCGGCGGGACGACGGCCGGGCGTTTCTCGCCATTGCCGAACCCCTCGATCACCTGCACCCAGGCGGCGCTGCGCCCGCCGCTGACCAGGATCGAGGTCACGTCGTCGCCCCGAATCGCCGAAAGGAAGCGGAAGTCTCCGATATCCACCTGCATGTCTGGCGCGGGCACGATCTCGGTGCCGAAGCGGAAATCGAAGCCGCCGCAGTCGCGGGCCTCGCATTCCATCAGGATCTCCCAGCCTTCTTCGCGCAATCGCGCCCGAAGCGGCGCCAGGATTTGCAGTGTCGTGGCCGAGCCGCCCTCGATCCGGTAGGTGCGGCGCAGGATGCGGCCCTCGACCTCGAGGCCGGGCACGGTCTCGCCGTTATAAGGGCCGACGGGAAGCGCATAGCTGTCCAACGCGCTCTCGCGTTCGGCGAGCAGCCGGGCGCCTTGCGGCAAGTCCAGCGCCGCCAGCGGCCCTGCCCACGGCGCCAGCATCAGCACCAGCGCCAATGCCCGCCCTGCCCTCATCTGAACTGCGCGTGATACTCGTCGTTCGGCCACATCGCGGTGGCACTGGCCACGCGGTTGGTCATGTTGAAGAACCCCGCCACGTTGGCAATGTCCCAGATATCGCGGTCGGAGAAGCCCACCTCGCGCAGCGCCTGGCGGTCGTCCTCCTCGATGGTGGCGCTGGCCGTGGTCATCTTGGCGGCGAAATCCAGCATCGCACGCTGCCGCGCCTCCAGCGGCGCCACGCGGTAGTTCATCACCAGCATCTCGCCCAGCATCGGGTCGCCCGCGAGCTGCCGCACCGCCGCGCCATGAGCGACCAGGCAATAGAAACAGCGGTTAATGGATGAGACCACCACCGCGATCATCTCGCGCTCGAGCTTGGACAGGCCGCTCCCGGCCAGCATCAGGTCGTTGTACATCGCCGTGAAGGCGTTGAGCTTGTCGATATCGAAGGCGTTGGCCTTGAGCACGTTGGGCACCATGCCCAGCTTGTCGATGCAGATGTCGAAATACTTCTGCGTGGCCTCGGGCAGCGGATCGACCATCGGCAGGTCGAGTGCGGTGGGTTGTCTTTCGTCGGTCACGTCCGGTCATCCTCCCCTGACATTCGGCGATAGTGATACTGTCCCACAGACGCCATGCCGAGGGAAGCGTAGAGCGCGTTCGCCGCCGTGTTGGCCCGGGTGCACACCACCGATAGCGTGTGCCCGCCATTGTCCAGCGTCCAGACGGCCGCCTCTCGCATGAACCAGCCGGCCATGCCGTGCCGGCGCTGATGCGGCAGAACCTCGATGGCGTGGACCATGGCGACGCCCTGGTGCATGGCCACGAAACAGGCGCCGCCGGGCTTGTCGTTGATCCGGCCGAGAATGGCGGTTTTGGGCTGTGGGGCGCGCTCCATCACGGCGAGACGACCGGGGCCGATGCCGCCCTCGGCCCAGATCTCGCGCATGATCTGCAACGGCTCCCAGACGCGCAGGGCGGTGACGCGGGGCACGGGAATGTCGGTGAGCGCCTCGGCCGGACAGGCATAGGCGTTGACCGGGTCGTGCAGGATCAACCCGCGCTCGGCCAGTTGCGCGTCCAGCGCCGCCTCGCCCGCGCGCACCATGAAGAGCGGGCGCTGGCCCATTTCCCGCATCGCGGCGATGGCGATCTCGATGTCGCCGACGCCGACCGCGTCCTCTGCCGTGGCGGCCGAGACGCGCTGCCCCCCGCCCTGCCCCTCGCGCAGGGTCCAGGGGCCGAGCCGGGTGAAACGCGCCGCGGGCCAGGTGGCGTCGAGCACCGCGTAAAGCGTCTCGGGAGCGAGGGTCACTCGGCCACCTCGGCAGCCAGACGCGTCACCGCGGCATCCAGCCGCGCCGCGTCGGTGCCGCGAATGACCACGTTGGCCCCGAAGGGGCCGTCCTTCTGGAATGGGTAGCAGCCGATCGACAGGTCGGGAAAATCCTCGGCCAGTTTCGCCAGCGGCCCGGCGATCTCGCCCTCGCCGCGCTGGATGCGCAGGCTTTGCGACAAAAGCGGCTGACCCCGCGCCACACGCGCCAGAACGCCGGCCACCATGGCCTCGAAGATCGCCGGCACCCCGGCCATGACATGCACGTTGCGCAGGGTGAAGCCCGGCGCGGCGGACACCGGGTTGTCGATCAGGCTGGCGCCCTCGGGGATGCGCGCCATGCGCAGCCGCGCCTCGTTCAACTCCAGCCCGGTGGCGTCGTAATGCGCCTGAAGCAGCGCGCGGGCGTCGTCGCGCACGCCGATGGGCAGGCCGAAGGCGGCGGCGATGCACTCGGCGGTGATGTCGTCATGTGTCGGCCCGATGCCGCCCGAGGTGAAGACATGGTCATAGGCGTCCGACAGCGCGCGCACCGCCGCGATGATCGCATCGCGGTCGTCGCTGACCACGCGCGCCTCCTTGAGTTCGATGCCGTGCTTGGTCAGTTCCTGGGCCAGGTAATGCATGTTCGCATCCCGGGTCCGGCCCGACAGGATCTCGTCGCCGATCACCAGCATGGCGGCGGTTGAATTGGCCATATCTCACCCTCGCTTGCGCCCGTATCGCGGCAGGTATAGGCCAGCGCCCATGCGCTTTGAAACCCCTCTTCTCCCGGCCCGCCTGATCCTCCGCTACAAGCGGTTCCTGGCCGATTGTCGGCTCGAGGCGGACGGGCGCGAGATCACCGCCCATTGCGCCAACCCGGGCTCGATGCTGGGCCTGGCCGCGCCCGGCACGCGCGTCTGGCTCGAACCCAATGACGACCCGAAGAAGAAGCTGAAATTCGGCTGGCGGCTGGTCGATCACGAGAACGGGCATTTCACCGGGGTGGATACCTCACTCCCCAACCGTGCCCTGCGCGCCGCGCTGACAGACCGCCGGGTCGCGGCGCTGGCCGATTACGACACCGTTCGGGCAGAAGTGCGCTATGGCGAGAAAAGCCGCATCGACTTCCTGCTCACGGCGCCGGACCTTCCCGATGCCTATGTCGAGGTCAAGAGCGTGACATTGAGCCGCCGCCCCGGCCTGGCCGAGTTCCCCGACAGCGTGACCGCGCGCGGCGCGCGCCACCTGGGCGAACTCGCGCGCATGGCCCGGGACGGGCACCGGGCGGTGCTGCTTTACCTGGTGCAGCGCAGTGATTGCGATGCGGTGACGGTGGCCGCCGACATCGACCCGGCCTATGCCGCCGCGCTGGATGTTGCCCGCGCCGCCGGGGTCGAGGTCATGGCGCTCGGCTGCGCGATCACGCCCGAGGCGGTCGAACTGGCCGGCCCCCTGCCCGTCAGTCCGGGGCGGTGATGCGGATCGAGGGATCGTAGGTCACGTTGGTGATGTCGGTATGCGGCGCCGGATCGGGCGCCCAGGAGGCGATCGTCTCGCGCACTTCCAACCGCATAAGCTGCCCGGTCTCGATGTCGAGATAGGCGGTATAGAGCCCGCCGAACCAGCTCCCGTGCCGGTTGGGGTCGGTTTTCGTGCGATAAACACACTTGATCCGCCGCTGGCCGTCGATCTCGACCTCTCCGGGGCACTCCGCCTGCGAGATGTTGGCGGCGTTCTGATCGGCCATCTCGCGCGTCATCTCCTCGAAATCCTCGGGCAGCGGGCTGCCGGTATCGGTCCAGGGCCCCTCGCGCGACGGCCCGGACCACATGCGCCGGCCATGGACCAGGTAGAAGGCCCCGCCGGACTCCGAAATCGACCGGGTCACGGCCTCCCATTCGACATCTGTCACCAGGCTTTCCGACCCGTCCGGCATGACCCGCATGGTCACTTCGCGCCGCGCCGGACGCGCGAAGGGGTCGAGCGCGCCGCCGGAATACAGCGCGGCAATCTCGTCGCGGCAACTGTCGGCCTGTGCACTCAGGGGCGTCAGGATGTAACCCAAGCAGAGAGAGAGGCAAAGAAGGATCGAGCGAAACAGGACATGGAAATCTCCGAAATCAAACCGTCGCACTGGAGCGCGCAAAAATCGTCGCGCAGGAGCGCGCCTAGCGATCCTAGGCCCAAGCCCCGACAGCGATCAAGTTTGCCACCAGCCGGGGCGCGCGGGGTTGAATTTCCCGGCGCTTTCGTATCTCTGACCGCAGCCCCTCTGGTCTGTTGCCTGTTCGGGACTTAGATATTGGTATGTTTGGACGAATGGAGTGCGGTGTGAACAACGAAATGCGCGGACGAGTGACCAGGGACGGCATCCGGATCTACGAGCCGGGCGATTTTGCTGGAATGCACGCGGCCGGCCAGGTCGCGGCACGGATACTCGACGACATCGCAACCCATGTCTTCCCGGGCCAGACCACCGGCGCGATCGACGACAAGATTACCGAAATGGTCGAGGCGGCGGGCGCCAAATCCGCCACCATCGGCTACAAGGGCTATCAGCACGCCAGTTGCATCTCGGTCAACCACGTGGTTTGCCACGGGATTCCGGGCAGCAAGACGCTCAAGGACGGCGACATTCTCAACATAGACGTCACCGTGATCGTGGACGGCTGGTTCGGCGACACCTCGCGGATGTATGTCGCGGGCAAGCTTCCGCGCAAGGCCGAGCGGCTGATCCAGGTCACCCACGACGCGCTGTTCAAGGGGATCGAGGCGGTCAGGCCCGGCAATACCTTCGGCGACATCGGCCACGCCATCCAGACTTATGTCGAAGCGCACCGCATGTCGGTGGTGCGCGACTTCTGCGGCCACGGGCTGGGCCGGGTGTTCCACGCGCCACCCAATGTGCTGCATTACAGCCGCCCGGACACCGGCGCGGTGCTGGAAGAGGGCATGTTCTTCACCATCGAACCGATGGTGAACCTGGGCCGGCCCGAAACCAAGACGCTCGCCGATGGCTGGACCGCCGTGACACGGGACAAGTCGCTTTCGGCCCAGTTCGAGCATTCCGTGGGCGTGACCGCCGACGGGGTCGAGATCTTCACCCTCTCGCCCGCTGGCAAGTTTCACCCGACCTATACCTGACCGGCGCAAAAGTTTCTCCGAAACTTTTGCCCAAACTTTCCGGGAAAGTTTGGGCTCGATCAGCCTCGGTCGTGGAAATGGTCATAGATCTTCTGCGCCAGCGCGGCCGAGATCCCCTCGACCGCCTTGAGGTCCGCCAGATCGGCCCGGCTCACCGCCTTGGCCGAGCCGAAATGTGCCAGAAGCGCCCGCTTGCGCGACGCCCCCACGCCGGCGACCTCGTCCAGCGGCGTGGCGCCCACGGCCTTGGTGCGCTTGGCGCGGTGGGTGCCTATGGCGAAGCGGTGCGCCTCGTCGCGCAGGCGCTGGATGAAATACAGCACCGGGTCATTGTGGCGCAGCGCGAAGGGGCGTTGCCCGGGGCGGTGAAATTCCTCCTTGCCCGCGTCGCGGTCGATACCCTTGGCGACGCCCACCATGGGGATATCATGCACCCCGTGGGCGCGCATGATCTCGGCCACGGCGCTGACCTGCCCTGCCCCGCCATCGATCAGCAGAAGGTCGGGCCACTGGCCCTTCTCACGGTCCGGGTCCTCCTTGACCAGGCGGGAAAACCGGCGGTGCAGCACCTCCTTCATCATCCCGAAGTCATCCCCGGGGATCAGCTCATCTCCGCGGATGTTGAACTTGCGATAGCTGTTCTTGGCGAACCCCTCCGGCCCCGCCACGATCATCGCACCGACGGCATGGGCCCCCTGGATATGGCTGTTGTCATAGACCTCGATCCGTTGCGGCGGCGCTTCCAGCCCGAAGGCCTCGGCCAGGCCTTTCAGCAGCTTGGCCTGGGTCGCGCTTTCCGCCATGCGGCGGGCCAGCGACTCGCGCGCGTTGCGCAGCGCGCCGGCCACCAGCTCGGATTTCTCGCCGCGCTGGGGCACCAGGATCTCGACCTTGCGGCCGGCCTTGCCCGACAGCGCCTCGGTCATCAGGTCGGCATTCTCGATCCCGTCGGAGAGGATGATCTGCCGAGGCGGTTCCTTGTTGTCGTAGAACTGCCCCAGGAACGCCTCCATCGCCTCGGCGGGCGACACGTCCGGCCCGACGCGCGGATAGAAATCGCGGTTGCCCCAGTTCTGGTTGGCCCGGATGAAGAACACCTGAACGCAGGCCTGCCCACCCTCCATGTGCAGCGCGATCACGTCCGCCTCGGCCACGCCGCGCGGGTTGATGCCCTGCACGCCCTGCACGGTGGTCAGCGCGCGGATGCGGTCGCGCAGGGCGGCGGCGCGCTCGAACTCCATCGCCTCGGAGGCCTCAGTCATCTGCGCGGCCAACTCCTCCTGGATGCGGGTCGAGCGCCCCGACAGGAACCGTTCGGCATCGCGCACCGACGCGGCATAATCGGCCTCCGAGATATGGCCCACACAGGGCCCGGAGCAACGCTTGATCTGGTAGAGCAGACAGGGGCGGCTGCGGGTCTCGAAGGTGGCATCGGTGCAGTTGCGCAGAAGAAACGCCTTCTGCAACTGGTTCAGCGTCCGGTTCACCGCGCCGGCACTGGCAAAGGGGCCGAAATAGGCGCCCTTCTCCTTCTTGGCGCCCCGGTGCTTCTTGATCTGCGGAAAGGCATGATCCTTGGTCACCAGGATATTGGGAAAGCTTTTGTCGTCGCGCAGCAGCACGTTGTATTTCGGCTTGAGCTGCTTGATGAGGTTCTGTTCCAGCAGCAACGCCTCGGTCTCGGTGCGCGTGGTCAGGAACATCATCGAGGCGGTATCACGGATCATCCGCGCGATGCGCGGGCTGTGGCCCGTGGGCCGGGCATAGTTCGAGACCCGCGCGCGCAGATTGCGCGCCTTGCCGACATAGAGCACGCGCGCCTGGGCATCCAGCATCCGATAGACGCCGGGCGAGCTGTCCAGCGTCCTGAGATAGCTCTGGATCACCGCCGGCCCGGTGGGCGTCGGCGCGGGGGGGCTGGCGCTGTCGTCACTCATTCCGGCCAGATATGATTCCCGGGCGTTGGCTGCAATCTGGACCCTTCGGGATCAAGAGGAAATGAATCCCCGCATTCTGTGGATAACTCTGCGCATATCTTTGAGGGTTTTCGAAATTTCCGTTGAATCCGTGCCCTTTCCCCGGTTTGCTCAAAAATTAGGCAAAAACTCAAGTCCATGATTTCTATAAAAACTTTTTCGATCCGGTAGCAAGCCAATGAAAACAAAGACCTTTTTGTAACGCTTTGGTAACGCATTCGTAACCAGTGCAAAACTTGCACCGTCCACCCCTATTCAACCCCCAGAACGTCCGGTGTCTGCCAGGCCAGGTGCTGCCCGCCATCGACGCAGATCAACTGGCCGGTGACCGCCTTGGCGTCCAGCAGATAGCCCAGCGCGGCGGTGATGTCGGAGGCGTCGGCGCCGCGTTCCAGCACCGTGTTCGCGCGCTGGCGGGCGAAGTGATCGACGCTCTGCCGTCCACCGCGCAGGGTCGGGCCGGGGCCGATGGCGTTGACCCGGATCGCCGGGGCCAAGCCCTGCGCCGCCGTCCGGGTCAAGGCCCACAGCCCCATCTTGGCGATGGTGTAGGTGCTGAACTCCGGGGTCAGTTTGCGCACCCGCTGGTCGATCATGTTCACCACCAACCCCACGGCGCGCGGCTCGCCCACCGCGTCGGTCCCCGGCTCCAGCCCCTGGGCGGCCATCGCCTGGGTCAGCACGAAGGGCGCGCGCAGGTTGCTCTCCATGTGCCGGTCCCAGCTCTCGCGGGTGGCGCTGCGCAGGTTGTCGTACTCGAAGATCGAGGCGTTGTTGACCAGGCAGGTGATCGGCCCACCCAAAGCCGCGGCGGCGGCCGGCAGGAGGCCTTGGGTCTCGCCCTCGTCGGTCAGGTCCGCTTGCAGGGTCGCAGCGCGGCGGCCCATGGCGCGAATCTCGGCGGCGACCGCCTCGGCGGCCTCGGCCGAGCTGGCGTAATGCACCGCGACGTCATGGGCGCGCTCGGCCAGGTAAAGCGCCATGGCGCGGCCCAGGCGTTTGCCCGCCCCGGTTACAAGGCTGTTCGGCATGATCGTGTCTCCTGTCCCGTTGCCGTGCCTCAGAAGCTCAGCACAACGAGGGCATAGAGGATATAAAGCAGAGTCAAGGCCGCGCCCCAGACCCGGGTGATGTTCTGGCGCAGGAACACGAAGGGGATCAGAAGCAGCGACGAGGCCAGCATCACCCACAGGTCGAACCGCAGGAACTCGGGGTCCACCGCGATCGGGCCGAACATCGTGGCCACGCCGATGATGGCCAGCAGGTTGAACATGTTCGAACCGATCACGTTGCCCAGCGCCACGTCGGCCTGCCGGCGCAGCGCCGCCATGCCGGTGGTGGCCAGTTCGGGCAGCGACGTGCCGACCGCCACCAGCGTCAGGCCGATCACCGTGTCGCTGACCCCATAGGTCCGCGCGATGATCGAGGCGTTCTCGACCAGCAGGTTCGCGCCCAGCGGCAGCCCCACCAGGCCCAGTGCGAGGTAGAGCAGGATGCGCCAGGTGGGCATGTCGGGATCGGCCTCGTCCAGACCGTCCAGATCGGCCAGGTCCTCGCCATTGACCTCGGCCTCGGCGGCCGCGACCTTACCCGCACGGCGATGCTTGCGTGCGCCGTGGAAGGCGTCGGCCAGCACCAGGCCCAGCGCAAAGAGAAGGACCAGGCCGGACACCCAGGTGAACACCCCGACAAAGGCCAGCCCGATGAACAGGAACGTCGCGGCCAGCATGATCACGAAGGATTTGCGGGTCTCGCACTGCGCCGTGTACAGCCCCGCCAGCAAGGCCGGAATGCCCAGAACCATAAGCACGTTGGCCGTGTTGGAACCCACCACGTTGCCCAGCGCGATGCCCGGAAGGTTATCGCGCACCGCGCTGATGGCGATCAGAAGCTCGGGCGCCGAGGTGCCGAAGGCGACGATGGTCAGGCTGACGATCAGCGCCGGGACCCCGATGCGCAGGCTGAGGTTCACCGCGCCGCGCACCAGCGCGTCGCCGGCCAGGAGCAGGATCACCAGTCCCAGCCCCGACAGCAGCCATGGCATCATCGTTTGCCCCCCTTGCCGCCGCAGCCGCAACCGGACTTGCCGATGCGGAACCGGCCGCATCTTGGGCAGCGCGCCGAGGCGAGCCTGTCACGGCCCGGCAGGCGCGGCATCCGCAGCTTGCCGAACATGGCGAGCACCGCCATGACGACCAGGAAGAGGGCAACGACCTTGAGGATCACGTCAGAGGCCAAAACGCGCGTAGGTCGCGCGCTCCTCGATGGCGGTCAGGGCGTCCTCGGTCATCTGGGCGCCGAAGCGGGCCAGGAACGGCTTGCGCAGGCCATAGCGGCGGAACTGCACCTTGTCGCCGAAGACCTCTTGCATCTTGGGCTTCAAGTGCGCGATCCCGTCGATCAGCCCGTGCGCCTGCGCGCGCCGTGCGAGCCAGAACTCGCCGGTGAACAGGTCGCGCGCCTCGTTCAGCTTGTCACCGCGCCGGGCCTTCACATGGGCGATGAAATTCTCGTGGATGTCGCCGAGGATGACCCTCAGCCGCTCCACGTCCTCCTCCTTCTCGGGCTGGAACGGGTCGAGCATGGATTTCGACTTGCCCGCCGTGTGCACGCGCCGCTCCACACCCTGGCGCGCCAGCAGCACATGCGCGCCGAACCCCGCCGAGATCACCCCGATGGAGCCCACCACCGAGCTGTCATCGGCCCAGATCTCGTCCGCGCTGGCCGCCAGCCAGTAGCCGCCCGAGGCGGCCACGTCCTCGACGAAGGCATAGACCGGGATCTTCGTCTCCTCCGCCAGCCGGCGGATGCGCGCGGCGATCAGAGAGGACTGCACCGGCGAGCCGCCGGGCGAGTTGATCTCGAGCGCCACGGCCGCGGGCTTGCCCCGCCGGAAGGCGCGTTCCAGATGCGGCGCCAGCGCATGGTCGCTAAGCCCGCCGCGCTGGCTCATGCCGATGGCGCCGTTCAGGCGCACCACCGAGACCAGCGGCGGGTTCTTGATGAAGGGGAGGCGCAGTTTCATGGCAACCGATGTAGATTGCGCCGCCCCGGTAAACAAGGCTGACCGGGTAAAGCTTTTATCGCCCCGCTACCCGTTGCGCCACGTCACACCGGCGGCGCCGTCAGCTGCGCAGCCGCCAGCCGGTGCGGAAGATCCACCAGATCGCGGTCAGGCACAGCACCAGGAACAGCCCGATCGCCCCCAGCGAGGCGAGGATCGGCACGTCCGCGTGGTCGTAGAAGGCCCAGCGGAACCCCGAGATCAGGTAGACCACCGGGTTGAACAGGCTGATGGTCTGCCAGACCGGCGGCAGCATGGTGATCGAGTAGAACGAGCCCCCCAGGAACACCAGCGGCGTGACGATCAAGAGCGGCACCAGCTGCAACTGTTCAAAATTCCCGGCCCAGATGCCGATGATGAACCCCATCAGCGCAAAGCTCAGGCAGGTCAGAACCAGGAAGGCCACCATGGCGAAGGGATGGGCCACCTCGATGTCCACGAACAGGTTCGCGGTGATCAGGATCACCGTGCCCACGAAGAGCGACTTGGTCGCCGCCGCGCCAACATAACCCATCACGATTTCCAGGAAGTTGATCGGCGCCGAGAGCAGCTCATAGACCGTGCCGATGAATTTCGGTAAATAGATGCCGAAAGCAGCGTTGGTGATCGACTGGGTGATGACCGACAACATCACCAGCCCCGGTACGATGAAGGCGGCGTAACTCACCCCCTCGACCTCCTGGATACGCGAGCCGATGGCGGTGCCGAAGACCACGAAGTAAAGCGAGGTGGACAGAACCGGCGACAGGAAGCTCTGTAGAAGCGTGCGGAAGAACCGCGTCATCTCGAAACGGTAGATCGCCCATATGGCCGTGAAGTTCATGTCTGCTCTCCCGCCACGAGATTCACGAAGATCTCCTCTAGGCTGCTTTCCCGCGTCTTGAGATCGCGCAGCGTCAGCCCCGCAGCCGCGAGGTCGTTGAGCAGCGCGGTGATCCCGGTCCGCGGACCGTGGCTGTCATAGGTGAAGACTAGGCAATCGCCCGCCCCGTTCAACTCCAGCCCGTGCTCGGCCAGCGACGGCGGGATCGCCTCGAGCGTTTCGGCCAGGTGCAGTTCCACCTGCTTGCGCCCCAGCCGGGCCATCAACGCCTCCTTCTCCTCGACCAGCAGGATTTCACCGTTGTTGATGACGCCGATCCGGTCGGCGATGGCCTCGGCCTCCTCGATGTAATGGGTGGTGAGGATGATGGTCACCCCGTCGGCCTGCAACTCGCGCACCAGCGCCCACATGTCCTTGCGCAGTTTCACGTCGACCCCGGCGGTCGGCTCGTCGAGGAACAGGATGCGCGGCTCATGCGCCAGCGCCTTGGCGATCAGCACGCGCCGCTTCATGCCGCCCGAGAGCGACTTGGTGGGCGAGAACCGCTTGTCCCAGAGCGTCAGCTTGCGCAGCACGTTCTCGAGATGGGCATCATCGCGCCCATGCCCGAACAGCCCGCGCGAGAAGCGCACGGTGTTCATCACCTTCTCGAACGGTTCCAGCGAAATTTCCTGCGGCACCAGCCCGATCAGCTTCCGCGCGGCGCGGAAATCAGTGACGATGTCGTGCCCGTCCACGGTGACGCTGCCGCCGGTGGGCACGGTGATGCCGCAGATGGTGGAGATCAGGGTCGTCTTGCCCGCCCCGTTGGGGCCGAGCAGCGCGAGGATCTCGCCCTGCTCGATGTCAAGCGAGACGCCCTTAAGCGCCTCGAACCCGTCGGGATAGGTCTTGGTCACGTCGCGCGCCGACAGGATCGCCGCCATACCGCACCTCCTTTGCTATGGCCTGTGGACATTCAGGATTCCCAAGAGCGTTGATTTCTGATTCACTCTCCCAAAAGGGAGTCTGTGATGGA
>DOIS01000399.1 GCA_003511785.1 Paracoccaceae bacterium | reverse complement strand
TCTCGAAGGGCAGGATCTCGGCCCCCAGCGCCTCGAGCATCTCGAGCACGCCCGGATCCCGGATCGCGGGGTTGATGCCCCAGAGCGGGCCGGGCTGGGGCACCGCCACGAAGAGCCGGCCGGGGAAGTCCGGCGTGCAGGCGCGCAGCGAGGCCGCGAAGAGCAGCGCCTCGTACTGCAGGCGGCCGGCCTGGCCGATGATGAGGATGTTGAACGCGGGGGCGCGCGCCTGAGTCTGTGCCATGGACCGTCCGCCGGCGCTTGGCGCCGCACTGCTTCGTTGGGTGGCAGTATAGCGGCGCGGCGCCGCGCTCAAAAGCCCACAATTCACGCGGATGTGCCCGGGCCGGTCCCGCTTCCGGTCGCTTTGTCGCCCGACCTGTGGCACTGTTTTCGCATCGCGGGGCCGATCCGGGGCCGCGAGGACCAGGTGCGGGAGGGAAGCGGTGGTGTCTGTCTGCTTCGAGAGTATCGGAAACAAATTGAAAGCAATGGCTTGCGCGGCGATCTTCATGTTCTCCGCGCCCGCGGCCTGGGCGCAGGACTGGTCCTGGCAGGTCTCGCCCTATCTCTGGGGCACCAGCCTCTCGGGGCAGGCGGGCGGCCTCGCAGGCGTGCCGCCGGTGGATGTGGATGTCGGTTTCAGCGACGTTCTGGACAATCTCGATTTCGGTGCCATGGCCGTGATCAGCGGCGACAACGGGCGCTGGGGGTGATGCTCGACCTGTTCCATGCCAAGCTGTCGGCCTCGAACACGGGGCTTGCACCGCTGTGGTCGCAGACCGATGTGGAGGTGCGCGAGACCTTCGTCACGCTGTTGGGGCAATACAAGATCGCGGGCGGCGCATCACATGAGCTTTGGGCCGTAGGTGGCGGAAGATACTGGGATATTTCCACCGGCATCACCTTGCGCCCCGGTTTCGCCGCGGGGCAGTCCGGCACCATCGGCGACAGTTGGGTTGACCCGGTGATCGGCCTGCGCGGACGCGCCGATCTGGGCGAGCGGAGCTTTGTCACGGGCTGGGCGCTGGGCGGCGGCTTCGGGCTGGGCTCGGAGCACATGATCGACCTCTTCGCCGGTGTCGGCTACCAGTTCACGCCCACCACCTCGGCGGTGCTGGGCTATCGCTGGATGTCGGTGGACCGCCGCGACGGGGCCTTCCTGTTCGACGTGGATACGAAGGGTCCGGTACTGGGCGTGACCTTCCGGTTCTGAGCGGGATTTCAGACCTTTAGCCCCGACTGTTCGAAGGCCGCGCGGATCGCCGCGCGCTCCTGCTCGGACAGTTGCAGCAGCGGCGGGCGCACCGGGCCGCCGACCTGGCCCAGCAGCTCCTGCCAGTACTTGCTGTGCGCCTGCGGCTTGCCGCCGGGCTTGCAGGACTTGAACGCATCGCGCACCGGCTGGAGGCTGCGCGACACCGCGCGGGCCTCGTCATGCCGACCTTCGAAGGCCAGCCGGGTATACTCGTTCATGCGCTGGTCCAGCTTGCTTTGCAGCAGGTAGGGCGGCGAGGAGCAGAGATAGAGCTTCCAGCCCAGCTCGATGATGTTGTCGAGCCATTCGGCCTCGGACGCGGTGGAGACATGGATCTTGTCCCCGGCAAGCTCGGTCGGGCGTTTGTACATCTCGCGCGGCACGGAATACTTGATCGCCACGATATTGGGCAACTCGGCGATGCGCGCGCAGAGCTCGGGTGACATGAGATAGCCCGAGTCCGGGTGGCTCCACATCGCGATACCGATGTCAACTTTGTCGCATAGGGTCTTGTAGTAGTTATACAAAGTCTCATCGGGGTCGGTGATGAAATGCAGCACCGGGGCGTGGACCGCGACGTAATCCGCGCCAATCTCCTGCGCGTGGCGGGCCAGCTCGACCACCGTGTCGAAATTCTGGTCCGAGGCCGACATGATCGTGCCCGCGCGGCCGTCGCATTCCTCGACCGCGATCTCGAAAGTGCGCTTGCGCTCCTCCAGGCTCATCGAGAAGAACTCGCCCTGCTTGCCGGCGATGAACAGCCCGGCGATGTTCAGGTCGTCCACCCAATGCCGGATATTGGCGCGCAGCCCCGCCTCGTTCAGCGAGAAGTCTTCGTTGAACGGGTTGAGGGCGGCGGCCCAGATGCCGCGCATGCTCTCGCGGGCGTAGTCCTTGGCGTCGAGCTTGGAATAATTCATGGCGCGGCTCCTTCGGCCTCGTTGATCGCGGACCACAGCTTGCAAGGGGTCAGCGGCATGGTCAGATCCCGCACGCCCAGCGGCGCCAGCGCGTCCAGCGCGGCCAGCAGGATCGCCGGCGGGGCCGAGATCGTGCCGGCCTCGCCCACGCCCTTGGCGCCCAGCGTGTTGAGCGGGCTGGGGGTTTCCATCGTGTAAAGCCGCACCGGCGGCATGTCGCCCGCACGCGGCATTGCGTAATCCATGTAGGAGCCGGTAAGAACCTGGCCCTCGGCGTCGATCTCGACATGTTCGAGCAGGGCCTCGCCCAACCCCTGCGCCAGCCCGCCCAGGATCTGGCCCTCGACCAGCCTGGGGTTGATAGCGCGGCCGGTGTCGTCCACGCAATCCAGCCGCTCCAGCCTCGGCGCCCCGGTCTCGCGGTCCACCGAGAGCACCGCCAGCGCGGCGCCATAGCCCCAGGCCTGGCCGCCGGTCTCATAGCGCAGCTCTTCCACGATCTCGCCGTTCTCGCCGGCCATGCGGCGGGCGGCGGCCTTGGCGCAGACCTCCCAGACCGCGCTGCCGCCGATGGCGGTGGCGCGGGAGGCCAGCGCGCCAATGCCCTCGGGGCAGGTGCCTGTGTCGCCGTGGCGGATGGTGATCGCTTCCGGTTCCAGCCCCAGCGCATCCGCCGCGCCGCCACCGCGCCCCATCGGCTGCGACATTCGCTGATCCAGGCGCGTGCGCTCCGTGATAGGCTCGATCCCGTCGAACAGGCTTTGCTCGCCTGCGCTCGTCCGCTCCGTCTTGACGGTGCGACCATTGTCGGATATATCAGCTCTGGAGGTATCCCCCATGCGATTTTTTCTTGTAGACCGCTCCATCCCAGCGCTGGAGCCGGAACCCGGTGCCATGCTGCTGCTGGGCTCCGACGGAACCTGGTCGGACATATCCCCGCCCGAGGTTCTGGCCGATGAAGGTTCGCCCGAGGTGTCCGAGGAAACGTTCGTCTCTGTCGTGGCGCGGCTCGGCGCTTCCATGCCCGGCGTTTCCTGACCAAAGATCGAGCGCCATTGCGGCGGCAGCTTGTCCATCACGCCAGCATAGAGCGCTTCCATGTCGGCCAGCGCCTGCATCCGCTCCGAGGAGGAGCGTGACAGGTCGCGGTATACCCCATAGAGCTTGTGCCCGCGTGCCTCCTTGACCTCGAACATGCCGGGCGCCCAGAGCCGCACCTCCCCGAGCTGGCCATCATCGAAAACCACCGTCAGCTTGCGGTCAAAGTAGCCACCCTCGACCACGTTCCACCCCTGATCGAGAACGCGATAACGCCGCGCCAGGATCGCCACGAACTCCTCGGCCGCTTCCGGCGTCGGCGCATCGACACCACCGCGCGCCACGTCGGTGACGCGGTTCGGATCGCCCGCATACTTGTCCCTGATTTTCTGCTCGGTGCGCTCGCGCCCCTTGAGGGGCGCAGCTCTGGCCGTCACGCCAGCATCCCGCGCGTCTCCAGCCCGCGACCATGGGTGGCCGAGAGGAACTCCTCGGAGCGGGAGGCGATCCAGCGCACATCGCGGCCATGGTGGCGCGCGGCCCAGACCGCCAGCACCTCCTCGGGATAGATCGAGCCCTTCATGCCGAAGGCCCCGCCCACATGCGGGGCGATCACGCGGATCTCGGACGGCGCCAGCCCGAGAATGGCGCAGAGCGCGGCGCGGGTGCGGTGCGGGGTCTGGGTGGAGTGGTAAACGGTCAGCCTGCCGCTGCCCGGGTCGCAGGCCACGGCTATGCCGCGCGGCTCCATCGGCGAGGGGGCGAGGACGGGATGGGCGACCCTGGCCTCGACCACATGGGCCGCGCGGGCGAAGGCCTGGTCCGGCGCGCCCGCGCGCCAGTGCTCGGCGGCCAGGTCCGGGCGGTCGGGGTCCAGGGCCTCGTCCTCGAGCATGAGCGCCTCGGCCGCGTCCATCGCGGCCTCCGGGCTCTCGGCCAGGATCGCGGCGACGGGCTGGCCCACCGCGCGCACCGTGTCGCCGGCGAGCAGCGGGAAGTCCGGGGCGGCCTCCATCGGCAGCACCGGTTTCACCGGCAGCGTGCCGGTCGCGCCCAGGTCGGCGGCCAGGTGCACGCCCGCCACGCCGGGCAGGGCGCGGGCCTCCTCGACGCCCTCGACCTCCAGCCGGGCCGAGGCCACGGGGCTGCGCAGGAGGTGCAGGTGCAAGGGCCGGTCCAGCGCCACGTCGGCCACGTAGCAGCCCGCCCCGCGCAACAGCGGGTCGGTTTCCAGCGCGGGGGCCGGTCGGCCGATATGGGGGCGGGTCAGGGTCACGGGCGCGGTCCTTCGGGTCACGCGCAGCTTGACCACGGGTTTGATATAAGCGCAAATACCGTTCGGCGATCTTGGTATCGCCTGAACGGATGGCAGGAGGCCGCATGACCCGACTTGCCATCGCCGGATACGGGGCCATCGCTGGGGTGCTGGCGCGGACCCAGGGCCTGTCCATTGCCGCCGTGCTGGCCCGGCCGGGGCGCGAAGAGGCGGCGCGCGCTGTCTTCGACGCGGTGCCGGTGGTCACGGAGGTGGCCGCGCTGCCGCCGGTCGATCTGCTGGTGGAGTGCGCGGGCCACGGGGGCCTGCGCGCGCATGGGCCGGCGGCGCTGGCACGCGGGCTCGACGTCTTGAGCGTGGCAAGCGGGGCGCTGGCCGACGCCGCCTTCCAGCGCGAGATCGAGGCGGCCGCCGCCCGGGGGCGCGGCTGCG
>DOIS01000269.1 GCA_003511785.1 Paracoccaceae bacterium | reverse complement strand
TATCTTCACGCTGGCCGATAGCGCCTTCGCCTTCGCCTGCAACAGTTACAACACAGTGACCGTCGCGCAGGAGAACCAGATCACCTTCCTGGCGCCGGGCCAGCCCGGTGAACGGCTTACCGCGAACGCGGTGGAGACAGCGAAGCAGGGGCGCTCGGGTGTCTATGACGTCACCGTGACAGGCGAAGACGGGCGCAAGGTCGCAGTGTTTCGCGGCTTGTCGCGGACAGTCAAGGGGCAGGTCTTCGACGAGGACGCGAAATGAGTTCCTTCGGCCCGCGCGCAACCGCTGCGTCGTCTGGTCTTCGGGCGGGTGGGCGAAGCCTCGGGCCGGCCCTTCGCGCTTTCCGACATGTTCCCCGGCCGACGGAAAGCCCGAAAAGCCCATACTCAATTCTTGCCCCGGCCGCCTGGCGATGAGCGGCCTCGTCACCTCCTTCTGGGTGCAGGCCTATCTCACGCGGCTCCGGCTGGCGGCGATCCCCGCCTTTGTCACAGCGCATGGGGACAACGACGCCGGCGCGGTGATGGTCAAGCTCAACACTCTGGACGGGCGAGCCCGCCTGTTCCAACGCGGTTTCGATCTCGAGACTGGCGGGCATCAGTGGATCACACTAAGCCAGGGCCCCGAGGCCGAGGTAGACGCCGCCATCCGCCGTCAACAGGGATTCGACCCCGATCTCTGGGTGATCGAGGTCGAGGACAGGCAGGGCCGTCACCTGCTGGACGAGGAGGGGCTGTCCTAGTCCACCGAGTTCGGCATGATTCCAGTGCGGATCGGCATCCCGTCGGGCCGCACCAGCGCCCACCAGCCGCCCCAGGTATGGACAGCGTGCCCGTCGGGGACCAGATCGCCATCCTCCAGCGCAAAGGTGAAGAGCGGACGGCCGCCATAGGTCAACACGTCCTTTCCTCGGTGCGAAACCGTCCCGAACAGCTCGGCGGGCACGTTCGGTCCGCCCTCGGGCGTCTCTTCGGCCACGATCAGCGGCCACTCTTCAAGGCAGCGCTGGGTGCAGCTTTCCAAGGGGGGCAGCCCGTCGCCGCCGCGCCCGGTGGTGAGGAAGACATAGACAGGACGGCCGTTCGGCCCGGCCAGGTAAGGCCCATGTTCTTCGTGGTCGAGAACTTGGAACCCGTCGGACACAGGCTGCGCCGCCAACGGGGCGGCGAGGCAGGCGGACAGGGCGGCAAGGGCGAGTAGCGGTCGCATATGGTCTCCGGTATGAGAAGATTTGAGCGGCAACGCCTGGCCCCGCCCGGGGGTTCCGTGGCTCTTGCCAGCCCGGCCGACCCAGGCTAGCAATCGCCATGCTGGAATGGCGCGATCAGGGCATTCTTCTTTCCATGCGCCGCCACGGCGAGACCGCGGCGATCATCGAGCTTTTTACCGAGAAACACGGGCGCCACGCGGGCGTGGTGCGTGGCGGGGCCAGTCGCAAGATCGCGCCGATCCTGCAACCGGGCGCCCAGCTTGACGTGGTCTGGAAGGCCAGGCTCGAGGACCATATCGGGAGCTTTACGGTCGAGCCGCTGCGTTCGCGCGCGGCAGCCGCGCTGTCGGGGCGGCTGGCGCTGGCCGGGCTCAACGCGGTGACCGGGCTGCTGGTTTTCTGCCTTCCCGAACGCGCGGCGCATGAGACCCTCTATCGCCGGAGCGAGCAGCTTCTCGACCTTCTGGGTCAGGACGACATCTGGCCATTGGCCTATCTGCGCTGGGAAATGGCGTTGCTTGAGGCGATGGGTTTCGGGCTCGATCTCAGCCTCTGCGCGGCCACGGGCGTGAACGAGGAGTTGATCTATGTATCGCCGCGCTCGGGGCGGGCGGTCTCGCGGCAGGGCGCGGGGGAGTGGGCGGGCCGGATGCTGCCGCTGCCTCCCTGCCTGCGCGGCGAGGGGCCGGCGCCCGATGCCGAGATTGCCGAGGCCCTGCGCACAACCGGCCATTTCCTGGAGCATCACCTTGCACCGGCCATGGGCAACAAACCCCTGCCTGAGGCGCGCGCGCGTTTCGTCGAGGCATTCAGCCGTCGGCTTTGAACAGCATTTCGCGTCCATCCCCGTCGGTCAGAAGCAGCGTGTCGCCGTCCCGGGTCGCGCGGCTTACAGCTTCGAGCGCGTGGAGGAAGGCGCGCTCCTCATCCAACGCGGGGCAATCGGCCCGGGTGGTGACCAGGCGTTCGGCGCGGAACAGGGGATAGGAGGCGACCATGTCCGCCCCATACCCGTTGCAGGGTGCCGCGCCGCCGATCCGCCCGCGCTTGGGGAAGGTCAGCGTCGCCCGGGCCGTGAATGGGGCGCCATCCAACTCGACCAGTCGCCAGGTCGTTTCGGTTCCACCGTATTGCGCTGCGCCGTCGAACAGGCAGCCAGCCAAGAGAACAACCGGGAAGAAGAAGCTCACGCGCATGTCGTGAGACTGCCATAGCCGTCTGGCTTGCACAATTGCGAGGCATTGCGTCTGATACGAAGCAAAAGGCGAGGCAGAGGAGGCATTATGTCCCAGGAAAAGCGCGAGGGTGAAATAGCGCTCGATTTCGACCCGGCTGCACGGTCGGATGGAACGGTCGCCTTCATCGGACATATCCGGTCGGGCTGGACGCCGGGCGAGGCGCCGCGCAACTTGACCCAATCGCGCGAGCGGGGCGGTTAAGATGCGCGGATCGTGCTGGCGCCGGGCTATGGTGCGGGCCTTGCCGGGCTGGAGGTCGGGCGTTGGGTCTGGGTGCTCTACTGGATGGACCGGGCGCGGCGCGACCTGATCCGGCAGGCGCCGCGGCACACCGAAGGCCCGCGCGGGGTCTTTGCCCTGCGCTCGCCGGTGCGGCCCAATCCGGTGGCCATGGGGCTCGTGCGGATCACGTCGATGGATGTGGGCGCGGGCCAGATCGGAATCGATGCAATCGACGCATTCGACGGCACGCCGGTGATTGACATCAAGCCGTGGATAGAGGCGATCGACCGGCCGGACGAGGGGTGATCAAGGCTTGGGGCCCCATATGGGGAAGGTGGGTCGAAAACCCAGCCTACGCTTGTTTCGAACGCCGAGAGCCCAGCGGGCGTCTTGCGATGACCTGTGCCTGGATCTCGGCGTGCCGCCGCCCGAAACGCTCCACCGGAGCGTTTCGCACGTCGTTCAACCCAGCAACCGGCGCGCGATGACCTGTGCCTGGATCTCGGCGGCACCCTCGAAGATGTTGAGGATTCGGGCGTCGCAGAGCACGCGGCTGATCTTGTATTCCAGCGCGAACCCGTTGCCGCCGTGGATCTGCAACCCGTTGTCGGCCGCCGCCCAGGCGACGCGGGCGCCCAGCAGTTTCGCCATCCCCGCCTCGAGGTCGCAGCGGTGGCCGTGGTCCTTCTCCCAGGCGCTGAAATAGGTCAGCTGGCGGGCGACCATGATCTCGACGGCCATCATCGCCAGCTTGCTGGAGACGCGGGGGAACTCGATCAGGGATTTGCCGAACTGCTTGCGGTCCTGGGCATATTGCATGGCAATGTCCAACGCCGATTGCGCCACGCCCACGGCGCGGGCGGCAGTCTGGATGCGGGCGCTCTCGAAGGTCTCCATGAGTTGCTTGAAGCCCTTGCCTTCTTCGCCGCCCAGCAGGTTCTCGCCCTTCACGTGGAAGTTATCGAAGCCCAGCTCGTATTCCTTCATCCCGCGATAGCCAAGCACCTCGATCTCGCCGCCGGTCATGCCTTCGGTGGGGAAGGGATTGGCGTCGTCGCCGGGCGTTTTCTCGGCCAGGAACATCGACAGGCCCCGGTGATCGGTGGTCTCGGGGTTGGTCCGGGCCAACAGCGTCATCACATGAGTGCGCGCGGCATGGGTGATCCAGGTCTTGTTGCCGGTGACCTTGTAATCGCCGTTCTCGTCCTTGATCGCGCGGGTGCGCAAGCTGCCCAGGTCCGAGCCGGTATTGGGCTCGGTGAACACGGCGGTGGGCAGGATCTCTGCGCTGGCGATCTTGGGAAGCCAGTGGTTTTTCTGGTCATCCGTGCCGCCGCAGAGGATCAGCTCGGCCGCGATCTCGGAGCGGGTGCCGAGCGAACCGACCCCGATATAGCCGCGCGACAGCTCTTCCGAGACCACCACCATCGACGCTTTCGACAGGCCCAGCCCGCCATATTCTTCGGGGATGGTCAGGCCGAACACGCCCATTTCGGCCAACTCCTCGATGATTTCCATCGGGATCAGCTCGTCCTTGAGGTGCCAGTCATGGGCGTGCGGCTCGACCCGGTCGAGGGCGAAGCGGCGGAACTGCTCGCGGATCATCTCCAGCTCTTCGTCGAGCCCGGTGGCGCCCGTCGTGATGTTGGCGGCCTGCTCCTGCATCAATTCGACCAGGCGGGTACGCGCAGCCTGCGTGTTGCCCTGCTGGGTGAGCGTCATCACCTCGGGCGTCATCAGTGCGCGCATCTCGTCCTGGCTGAGCCCCATGTCCTGAAGCCGCACCATTTCGGTCTGACTCATGGGGATGCCGCCGTAGACCTGCCAGAGATACTCGCCGAAGGCGATCTGGTGGATCAACTGCTCGACCTCGCCGAACTTGCCATCCTCTTTCAGTCGCTCGGCCCAACCCTGCATCTGCTTGAGCGACTGAGCATAAGTGGCCAGCCAAGCCAGCGCGTGGGCCGCGTCCTGATGCGCCTCGATCAGCTTGCCCGAGACGCGATCCCCTTCGGTCACCATTTCGCGGACCCTGCCCTTGGCGGTCTCGAGCACGGTCTCGACCGGCGCAAGCGACGCCCGGGTCAGCTCCAGGAGATCGGGCAAAAGCGTTGTCTGGGTCATCGAAGTCGGGTCCTGTCCGTCATGGGCCATGAATCGCATCCTCTTTTCGGTCGTCTGGTCCTAGCTACTTTGCAGGCGCAGCGCAACAATAATACGTGGAGTGCGCCAGATCGGTTCTAAAGTTACGCTCAGTTTCTTGCGGTGCGGCTCGGACGGGCGTGCTATCGGGGGGGAATGACCTCTGTTCTTTCCCTCATGTCGCCCCTCGAGCTGGGGTTGAGCCTTGCAGTTGTCGCGTTGGCGGGAATGGTCAAGGGCATGGTGGGATTTGCCATGCCGATGATCTCCATCGCGGGCATGGCCACCTTCCTGCCGCCAGAGATCGCCCTGGTCGGTTTGATCCTTCCAACGCTGGTCACCAACGTCTTCCAGGCGTTTCGGCAGGGGGTTCGGGCGGCCTGGGCCTCGATCGTCCGGTTCCGGTTCTTCATGCTTGCGGTTGGCGTGACGCTGGTGGCCAGCGCGCAGCTGTTCCGGCTTCTCCCCGATAACGCCCTTTTCCTGCTGCTGGGCATTCCGGTGGCTTGTTTCACGCTGCTGATGATCGCCGGTGTGCGGTTCCACCTGCGCCGGCAACGGACCTGGCTGGATCTGACGATCGGCGGGTTCGCGGGGTTCGTCGGCGGTGTCTCCGGGGTGTGGGGGCCGCCGACGGTGCTCTATCTCACCGCGCTCGATACCCCCAAGACCGAGCATCTGCGCATCCAAGGGGTGACCTATGGCACCGGCGCCGTCCTGCTGTTGCTGGCGCATACCGGCTCGGGCGTGATGCGGGCCGAGACCGCGCCCTTCTCGGCCCTACTGGTGGTGCCGGCGTTGGCCGGGATGTGGCTGGGCTCGCGTCTGCATGACCGGATCGACCAGGACACCTTTCGCCGCGCGATTCTGGTTGTGCTGCTGCTGGCCTCCCTCAACCTAGTGCGTCGTGGACTGATGGGCTGACGCAGCCGCGCGCAGGGGTGGCAATTCCGGCTGGCAATTCCGAGCGAAATGGTCGATCACCGGGTCCCACAGCCTTGCCGTAACCACAGGATCGCCCGTGCCTCAAAGCGAGCCCGACATCCCGACCCGCGCGACCGCCGCCACCACGGTGGCGCCGAGGCGTTTCGGCCGGAGCCCGTCAGGTCGCGGCACACGGGTGCTGGCCGGGGTCGCCCTGTCCGTCGCGGCCATGTGCCTGTTGCCGATGGTTGCGGTCGCCCTGGCGGCGATGACCGGCGGCACCGATACGGTGGCACACCTGATGGAGACGGTTCTGCCGCGCTATGCTGGGGTGACGCTGCTTCTTGTCGTGATGGTGGCGCTGGGCACCATGGCAATCGGGGTCGCCGCCGCATGGCTGGTCACGATGACGCGGTTTCCCGGGGTGCGGCTGTTCGAGATCGTGCTGGTCCTGCCCTTGGCCTTCCCGGCCTATGTGCTGGCCTACGCCTATACCTATGTGCTGGACCATCCCGGGATCGTGCAATCCACCCTGCGCGACGTGACCGGCTGGGGGCCGCGCGACTATTGGTTTCCTGAGATCCGCTCGCTCGAGGGGGCGGCGGCGATGCTGATCCTGGTGCTCTACCCCTATGTCTATCTGCTGGCGCGCGCCGCCTTCGTTCAGCAATCGGCCACCGCCTTCCTGGCCGCGCGCGTGCTGGGCAACAGCGCCTGGACCGCGTTCTGGAAGGTCAGCCTGCCCATGGCACGGCCGGCCATCGCGGGCGGTGTCTTGCTGGCGGTAATGGAGACGATCGCGGATTTCGGCACGGTGGCCTATTTCGGGGTGCAGACCTTCGCGACTGGCATCTACACCGCCTGGTTCACCATGGCCGACCGGGCGGCGGCGGCGCAATTGGCGCTCTGCCTGCTGAGCTTCGCGCTTCTGCTGGCGCTGGGCGAGCGGCTGCAGCGGGGGCGGGCCAAGTATCACGAGACCGGAAAGCGGCACATGCGGATGCCGCCGACCCGGTTGCGCGGGTGGCGCGCGGCGCTGGCCATGCTGCTGTGCGCAACCCCTGTCTTTCTAGGCTTTGCCCTGCCTACGGCGATTCTCATCGATATGGGATTGAGTTCCGAGCAGGATCTGCTCAGCCGGCGCTATGTCGGGTTCATCCGCAATTCGGTGACGCTGGCCGGCGTGGCGGCGGTAATAACGGTGCTGGCGGCCGTTTGCATCGGGTCGTATCAGCGGCTGCGCCCCGGGCGGCGCTCGGCCGGGGCGGGCTACATCGCCCGGCTGGGTTATTCGGTGCCGGGCGGAGTGATCGCGGTGGGGCTGCTGGTGCCCTTCGCGGCCTTCGACAACGCGCTGGATGCCTGGATGGAGGCCACTTTCGGCATCTCGACCGGGCTGCTCATCACCGGCTCGATCTGGCTCCTAGTCGCGGCTTACATGGTGCGGTTTCTCGCCGCCGCGCTGGGCGCCTATGAGGGTGGGCAGGCTTTGGTGCCCTCCAGCATGGATGCCGCCGCGCGCTCGCTCGGGCAGTCTCCGCTGGGGCTGCTGCGGCGGGTGCACCTGCCGATCCTGACGCCCAGCCTTTTGACCGCGCTTCTGATCGTTTTCGTGGACGTGATGAAAGAGCTTCCGGCCACGCTCATCATGCGTCCGTTCAACTTCGACACGCTGGCGGTCCAGGCTTATCGCCTGGCCTCGGACGAGCGGTTGGAGGGGGCGGCGGTTCCGTCGCTGGTGATCCTCGCGGTGGGGCTGTTGCCGGTGATCCTTCTATGCCGGCAGGTGGGGCGGCAGCGCTAGCCGTTTGGTCAGCCGGTGGCCGTTCGGGTGAGGGCGGACCACCAGGCTTCGATGTCTTCCCGCGTGACCCGGTCAGCCGGGCCAAGGCCCGCCAGCGTTGTGCGCGCGGCCGCCGTGCGCCTGGCCTCGACATAGGCCCCGACCACATGCACCTCGTAGGGGCCATCATAGGTCAGCACGAAGCCCTTGAGCCGATAGAGCCCCGGAGGGCGGTTCGTCAGCGCCTCGCCCATCGCGGCACGACCGACCACCGTTTCGCTATCGTGCTGCCAGGCGACATAGGCCGGGTGCGGCGCGGTGCTGCGGCCACGGGGACGGGGTAAGATGCCGAACAGGAGCGGCGCAAGCTTGGCTGGCGCGCGCCGAGCGCGCCCAGGCGCGAGGCCAGCGCAGGGTCTAGGCCGTCGGCCTTGCTCAGCAGGACGAGGTCGGCGGCGGTGATCTGCTGCGCCACCTGCGGCGCGATCAGCGGATCGTCCAAAAGCGCCTCGGCGTTCTGTGCATCGACCAGGGTGACGATTCCGGCATAGCTCATCTCCGGCTCGGCGATGGCCGCGTTGGCGATGGCGGCGGGATCGGCGATTCCGCTGGCCTCGATCACCAGGTGATCGGGGCGCGGGTCGCGATCGAGCACATCGCCCAGTGCCATGAACAGATCCGCGCCCATGGTGCAGCAAACGCATCCGTTGGTCAGGGCGATGCTGTCGTCGCCGGCGCGCGCGATCAGCTTGGCGTCGATGTTGACGCGCCGAAATCGTTGACCATCACCAGCAGGCCCAGACCGTGGTCTTCGGCCAGCAACCGGTTGATGAGCGTCGTCTTGCCCGCGCCCAGATAGCCGCTGATGACGGTGAGCGGCAAGCGCATCACGAGAGCGCCACCCGCCCGCCCAGCACCGTGCCCAGCACCGGCACGTCCTTGAGCGCGGCAGGGTCCACCGCGGTGGGGTCGTCTCCCAGCACCGCGAAATCGGCGCGTTTGCCGGTCTCGATACTGCCGATCTCGTGGTCCATGTGCAGCGTATAGGCCGCGCCAAGTGTGATGGCGTAAAGCGCCTCATCCACCGTGATGCGCTGTGCTTTGCCGAGGACGCGGCCAGACATCGTGCGCCGGTTGACCGCGCACCAGGCGGTGAAGAGCGGCCCCATCGGCGTCACAGGCGCGTCGGAATGGATCGCCACGCGCACCCCCTCGTCCAGCGCGGCGCGCACGGCGTTCATCCGGGTCGCGCGGTCCTCGCCGATGGTGAGCGCGGCATGCTGGTCGCCGAAGTACCAGATGTGGTTGGCGAAGATGTTGGTGCAGACGCCCAGATCGGCGCAGCGGCGGAACTGGTCGGCGGCCATCATCTGGCAATGTTGCAGGACGTGGCGCGCACCGGGCCAGGGGTGCTTTTGCGCCGCCGCCTCGAGCGCGTCGAGCGTGATCGCCGAGGCCTCGTCTCCGTTGACATGCAGGTGCATCTGAAGCCCGTGTTTCTGGAAGGTTTCGCACTGGTCGAAGATGGCCTCGGGCGGTGTGTTCCAGATTCCGTTGGGCTGACCGCCCACATAGCCCGGCCACTTCACCCGCGCTGTCCATCCCTGGATCGAGCCGTCCGTCATCAGCTTGACCGCGCCCAGTCGCAGCTTGTCGGTGGAGCGCGCGCGCAGGCGCAGGGCCTTCTGCGCGGTGTCCTCGGGCGGCGCGCCGGCCGCGCCCAGGGCGGGCACGAGACGCAGGCCGAAATCCTCGGCGCCGGTCACCGAGAGCAGGGTGTCGAGGTCCTCGTCCTCCATCTGCGAATAGAGGTCGGTCGACGTGGTCACCCCGGCCAGGCGGCGGACATCGGCATAGGCGCGGATCGCCTCGGGCTTCTGCGACAGGCCCCGGAAATCCATGCCGGTGCGGCGCATCACCGGGAACATGGCGGCCATTTCCTGCAATTCGCCCGTGGGCGCACCGTCCGGGCCCTTGAGGACACCTTCGAGATTCGTGTCGCGACCATAGCCTGCCAGTTCCAGCGCGGCGGAGTTCACGCACATCAGGTGGAAGTTCGAGAACATGATCGCCACCGGCCGGTCCGAGGCGATTTCGTCCAGATGGTGGCGGTTGAGCCGTTCCGAGGGCAGGAAGATCGGATCGAACCCCCATCCGATCAGCGGTGCGCCTTCGGGCAAGGCTCGAGCATGCTCGCGCAGGCGGGCGATCACCGCGTCGATATCGGTCATGCCCGCGTGCGGCTTGCCCTGCGGGTCGATCCGGTCGTGATAGCCGGCATAGGCGAATTCCCACATCGCACCGGCCATCATGTGGGCATGCCCCTCCACGGAGCAATG
>DOIS01000332.1 GCA_003511785.1 Paracoccaceae bacterium | reverse complement strand
GACCCGCCGGGCATCGCGGCAATCCGAATGGTCGGGGCCAGCCCGGGGCCGTGCCGGGAAAGCGGCCGAGGTGGCGCCGAGATGGTTGGGATGGGCGCCACCTCGGCCGCAGGTGGGGGGACGGTGCGGCGCTGGCCGGTGACGGTTCAGAAACCTCGGCTGACCCGCCGTTCAGCGCAGCGCGGCGCGGCGTAGAAGCTCGATCGCGTCGGGACGCTCCAGCAGGCGGCGCTGCACCTCGACGCCATGCGCGCCCTCGCCGTGACCGGGCAGCAGCTCGGCCAGCTTCTCGACCAGTTCGGGCGGCAGCGCGGGCTTGGTGCGCGAGTCGATCAGCATCGATTCGGCCGCGATTCCCTCGGCATAGATGATGTGGTGCCGGTCGAAGAGGATCTGGTAGTACTCCACGTAACCGCCGTCGCGCACGGTCACGCTGTCGCCGTTGACCAGGTGGCGCGCCTTGACCAGCACCTCGGCCTGGCCCGCGCCGATCCGGTCGGTGCGCTGGTAGATGAACAGCCGGTGTTCCGGGCTGACCACCAGGTCGCGGGCGTTGTTGAGCGTGCCGGCGCGGATCACGATCGGCGCGCTGTCGCCCACCGCGCGCAAGGCGCTGTGCCCGATCCAGCGCACCTGTTGCGGGCCGCCGTCGCGGGTCAGCACCCGGTCGCCGACGGCGATCTCCTCGATCGGGCGCTGTTCGCCCGAAGCCATGGTGATACGCGTGCCGCGGGTGAACGAGACGCAGCCCACCTGGGCGAAGCGCCGTGCCGTGCCGGGACCGTCGATCCCCACAAGGCTGTAATCCGTCTTCTCTGCCAGCGGCACCAGCGACAGCAGGTAGATCTCGGCGATGGTGTGGTCGGGCGCCAGTTCGACCAGCACCACACCTTCGGCGGTCTGCCCGCCGGGCGACATGAAATCGACCGCGCAATCCAGGCGAACCGGCGCGCCGGGCGTGCCAAGCGCGCTGTCCGGGCCGACCTCGAACCGCCCGTCGCCATGCGCGACCAGCGACAGGCGCGCCCGCTCCGCGCCGGGAACCAGCACGTAGACATCGTCGAGCATCAACTCGTCCAGCACGGTCAGCCCGTCGCCCAGGTTGGCGCCGATGCTGACGCGCAGATCCTCGGCCCGGTAGACCGGCACGCTCTGGGATAGGGCGGATGGCTGCGTCAAGGGTCGGCCTCCGGGCGGGTGCGGGGTGTCGGCATGATCCTTCATGCTCCAAGGGGGTTAACGTAGGATTGTGTCGGAACTGGGTCAACTCCCGGGTGAACCGCTGGCATTGTCGCCCGAGCCGGTGTTGAGTCGCCGGCGAACACGGACCGACAGGGGAGAGCGACGATGGATATGGGAATTGCCGGCAAGCGGGCACTGGTCTGCGCCTCGAGCAAGGGGCTGGGGCTGGGCTGTGCCCGGGCGCTGGCGGGCGAGGGCGTGCACCTGGTGATGAACGCGCGCGGCGAGGAGGCGCTGGAGCAGGCGGCCCAGGCGATCCGCGACGCGTTCGGCGTCGAGGTCACCACCGTGGCCGCCGATGTCACAACCGAGGAGGGGCGCGCGGCGCTGCTCGAGGCGGCGGGCGACGTGGATATCCTGGTCAACAACGCCGGCGGCCCGCCCCCGGGCATGTGGACCGACTGGGAGCGCGAGGATTTCATCAAAGCGCTCGATGCCAACATGTTGGCCCCCATCGCGCTCATCAAGGCCCTGGTGCCGAGCATGATGGAACGCGGCTGGGGCCGGGTGGTCAACATCACCTCGCAGAGCGTCAAGGCGCCGATTCCGGTCCTCGGCCTGTCGAACTCGGCCCGCGCGGGGCTGACGGGCTATGTGGCGGGCACCTCGCGCCAGGTGGCGGGCAAGGGCGTGACGATCAACAACCTGCTGCCCGGCATTCACGCCACCGACCGCGCCGAGGCGCTGGATCGCGGCGTGAGCGAGACGCAGGGCATCTCGATGGACGAGGCCAAGGCGCAACGCTGTGCCACCATCCCCGCCGGCCGCTATGGCACGCCCGAGGAATTCGGGGCGGCCTGCGCCTTCCTGTGCTCGCAACATGCCGGGTTCATGGTCGGACAGAACGTGCTGCTCGACGGCGGCGGGGTGAACGCGACGCTCTGAGCGGTTTCGCCGCGCTGGCGCGCGGCGACCGGCTGGGGGCTCTGCCCGTCGCCCATTGGGCTTGAACCAATGGCGCCACACTGGACGACCACCCGGAGTGTTTCCGGCAAGAGGAAAGCCGGAGCGGGGCTGGTGGCAGCGAGCGGGCGTGGCCAGGAGGACACCCGTGCCTTGCACGCGGAGGGCGGGGTTGCTAGATGCCTGCGACGTCCGATGAAAACGCTCGGACATGGGGCAACGGAGCCGACGTGCAGCGAGATCCGCAGATCCAGAGCCAGACGCCGCGTCTGCAAATCCGCAACCTGGTGCGCCATTTCGAAGGGCGCCGGGTGGTGGACGACGTCTCGCTGACGATCATGCCGGGGCGCGTGACCTGCCTGCTCGGCCCCTCCGGCTGCGGCAAATCGACGACCCTACGGATGATCGCCGGGGTCGAAATGCAGGATTCGGGCGAAATCCTGGTCGATGGCAACCTGATCTGCGACACGGTGTTCCGGGTGCCGCCCGAGCGTCGCGAGATCGGGTTGATGTTCCAGGACTTCGCCCTGTTCCCGCATCTCAGCGTGGCCGACAACGTCTCCTTCGGTCTGCGCAGCGGCACCCGCGAGGAGAAACGTGCCCGTGTGGTCGAGCTGTTGCAGCGCGTGGACCTGATGCGCTTCATCGACAGCTATCCGCACGAGCTGTCGGGGGGCGAGCAGCAGCGTGTGGCCCTGGCCCGGTCGCTGGCGCCGCGCCCGCGCATCATGCTGATGGACGAGCCCTTCTCGGGGCTGGACAACCGGTTGCGCGACGGCATTCGCGACGAGACGCTGACGCTCCTGAAAGAGGAGGACACCGCCGTCCTGCTGGTCACGCATGAGCCGGAAGAGGCCATGCGCATGGCCGACGAGATCGCGCTGATGCGCGACGGGCGGATCGTCCAGCAGGGCGCGCCCTATAACGTCTATACCCGGCCCATCGACCGGGCGGTGGCCGCCTTCTTTAGCGATATCAACACCTTGCGGTCCGAAGTTAACGGGGCGCTGGCCGAGACGCCGTTCGGCCAGTTCCTCGCGCCCGGCTTCCCCGATGGCTCGGAGGTCGAGATCGTGTTCCGGCCGCAGCATGTGCGGCTGGATTTCGACCGGGGCGGATCGGGCCCGCTGCCCACCGCGGCCGAGGGCGTGGCCGCGCGCGGCGTGGTCGAGCGCGCGCGCTTCCTGGGCCACGAGAGCCTGGTCGAATTCCGCATGGATCACGACCATTCGGTGCTCAAGGCGACCGTGCCCAACGTCTTCCTGCCCGAGAAGGGACGGGTGATGTGGCTCACGGTGCGGCGCGACCGCTGCTTCGTGTTTCCCGCGCCGCAGGGCTGAGCGGCTTGCCGCCACTGCCGCCCGCGTCTATCAAGGGGCAAAGCGCGGGCCGGGTCGGCAGACAGGGGATTTCATGCGTATTCTGGTGACCAATGACGACGGGATCAACGCCCCCGGCCTGAAGGTGCTCGAGGCGATCGCCGCCGAGTTGGCGGGCCCGTCGGGCGAGGTCTGGGTCGTGGCGCCCGCTTTCGAGCAATCGGGCGTCGGTCACTGCATCAGCTATACCCACCCGATGATGGTGGCTAAGCTGGACGAGCGCTGCTTTGCCGCCGAGGGCAGCCCGGCCGATTGCGTTCTGGCGGGCGTGCATGAGGTGATGGCGGGCCAGCGCCCCGACCTGGTGCTGTCGGGGGTCAACCGGGGTAACAACTCGGCCGAGAACGCGCTTTACTCCGGCACGCTGGGCGGCGCGATGGAAGGCGCCTTGCAGGGGCTGCCGGCGATGGCGCTGTCGCAGTATTACGGGCCCAAGAATCTCGGTCTGGACAACCCGTTCGAGGCCGCCGAGAGACATGGCGCCGGGCTGATCCGGCGCATTCTCGACGCCACGCCGGCCGAGAATGGCGGCTACCGGCTGTTCTACAACATCAACTTCCCGCCGGTCCCGGCGGGAGAGGTGCTGGGCGCGAAGGTCGCGTCGCAGGGCTATCGCGGCGACGGGCGGTTCGGGGTCGAGCCGCACAGCTCGCCCTCGGGGCGCAAGTTCGTCTGGATCAAGGGCGCCGGGCAGCACCAGCCCACCGAGGCGGGCACCGACGCGGCGGTCAATCTCGAGGGCTATATCTCGGTCACGCCGATGCGCGCGGACCTGACAGCCCATGACGCGCTCGATGCGCTGCGCGGGGTCGAGCGGGCCATGCGATGACCGGACCCGGCGCCGAGACCAAGATGCAGTTCCTGTTCGCGCTGCGCTCGAAGGGCGTGACCGACAAGCGCGTGCTGGAGGCGATGGAAGCGGTCGATCGCGGCCCCTTCGTGCGCGGCATCTTCTCGGGGCGCGCCTACGAGGACATGCCCCTGCCCATCGCCTGCGGGCAGACCATCTCCCAGCCCTCGGTGGTGGCGCTGATGACCCAGGCGCTCGAAGTGCGCCCGCGCGACAAGGTGCTGGAAGTGGGCACCGGCTCGGGCTATCAGTCGGCGATCATCGCCAAGCTGGCGCGCCGGGTCTATACGGTGGACCGCCATGCCCGGCTGGTGCGCGAGGCTGGCGCCATCTTCCGCGAGATGGACCTGGTCAACATCACCGCGATGGTGGGCGACGGTTCCTTCGGGCTGCCCGACCAGGCGCCGTTCGACCGCATCATCGTGACCGCCGCCGCCGAGGACCCGCCCGGGCCGCTCTTGGCTCAACTCAAGATCGGCGGTATCATGGTCGTGCCGGTGGGCCAGTCGGACGCAGTGCAGACATTGATCAAGGTGCGGCGGCTGGAGGATGGGTTCGACTACGAGGAGCTGCGGCCGGTCCGCTTCGTGCCGCTGCTCGAAGGGTTGGGGAAGGATTGAGGCCCGCGGCGGGACGCGCGGGCGCGACAAGGAAACAAAGGCGCGACGCCCCGGCAACAGGGGCGCGCGTGCAGTGTATTGAGGATGTCGAGATGCCGCTTTCCGCGAGACCGATCCGCGCCGCCTTGGGCGGGCTGAGCCTGCTGGCCCTGCTGGCCGGTTGCACCGAGCCGTTGGATTACGATCTGCGCGGCAATTTCGGCGCATTCTCGACCACCGATGCGGCGATGGCGGCGACCACCGACCGGCCCGCGCCGGACGAGCGCGGGATCATCGCCTATCCGAATTACCAGGTGGCGGTGGCCCGGCGCGGCGACCGTGTCACCGATGTGGCCGAGCGGATCGGCATGAACCCGGGCGAGCTTGCGCGCTACAACGGCATGGAGGTGGACACCCGCCTGCGCGGGGGCGAGGTGCTGGCCCTGCCGCGCCGCGTGGCCGAGCCGCGCGCGCCGGTGGACATCGCCAGTGTCGCCGGCCAGGCGATCGACGCGGCACCCGACACCACGCCCGTGGCCACCACCACGCTGGAACCCGCCGCCCCCGCGGCGGTCGAGGCGCGCGCGCGTCCCGCGCCGCCCTCGGGCCCCGAGCCGGTGCGCCACAAGGTCAAGCGCGGCGAGACCGCCTATACCATCTCGCGGCTCTACCAGGTGCCGGTCAAGGCGCTGGCCGAATGGAACGGGCTGGGC
>DOIS01000105.1 GCA_003511785.1 Paracoccaceae bacterium | reverse complement strand
CGAGTTCGACGTGATGAGGCACGATCTGCAGGGCCATTGGTATGCGGTGGACGATCCGGCCTCACAGTTCACGGTGCTGGGGGCAGAACGGTATTGGACCTATGACGGCGTGCCTTCCATGACTGACAGTTTCCGCCTGACCACGCGGTGCAACGGCCGCAGCAGGGGTGGACCCTATATCGCCTCGCGCGACCCGGAGATCGGCGACACCCTGTGCTATTCGATCGAGCACCTGGATGGTCTCAGGCTTGTCGTGATGTATGTCGAGAACGGAAACATCCTAGAATACCGCAAGCTGGATTGATCCCCGAACGTCCGCCCCGAAAACCGGCACGGCGTTCTTGCACGCGGCCCGCGCGGGTTCCGAATACGCCCCCGCCTCATCCGCGCGGGTCGAGCAGCTTGGCCAGGATGTGGTTGCGGGTGATGACGCCGAGCACGCGACCGTCCTCGGCCACGCAGACCGGGGCGTCGTTGTCCTGCGCAACTTCCATCACCTCCTGGATCTTGGCCCCCGGCGCCACCCGGGCGGCCTCCGGCGGCGGGCTGTCGCAGGATTCCATCACGTCGCGGGCGCAGAGCACGCCCAGCGGGTTCATGTGGGCCACGAAATCGGCCACGTAATCGGTGGCCGGGTCGGTGAAGATCTCCTGCGGGGTGCCGCATTGCACGATGCGCCCGCCCTCCATGATGGCGATCCGGTCGCCGATCCTGAACGCCTCGTCGAGATCGTGGCTGACGAAGATGATGGTGCGGTTCAGCTTGTGCTGCAATTCCAGCAACTCATCCTGCAACCGGGTGCGGATCAGCGGGTCGAGCGCCGAGAAAGGCTCGTCCATCAGGAGGATCGGCGCGTCGGTGGCGAAGGCGCGCGCGAGCCCCACGCGCTGCTGCATCCCGCCCGACAGCTCGCCCACCTTGCGCTCGGCCCAGTCCGAAAGCCCCACCAGATCGAGCTGCGCATCGACGCGGCGGCGCCGCTCGGCGCGGTCCATCCCGCCCAGTTCCAGCCCCAGGCCCACATTCTCGCGCACCGTGCGCCACGGCAGCAATCCGAAGGCCTGGAACACCATGGCAATGCGGTTCAGCCGCAACCGGCGCAGCGTCTGCGCATCGGCGGCCGAGACATTGACCAGCCCGCTTCCGTCGTCCACATGCACCGCCCCGCGCACCACCGGGTTCAGCCCGTTGACCGCGCGCAAGAGCGTGGATTTGCCCGAGCCCGACAGCCCCATCAGCACCAGGATCTCGCCCTCCTGCACGGTGAGCGAACAGTCATGCACCCCCAGCACCTGGCCGGTGGCCTCCTGTATCTCGCCGCGCTCCTGGCCCTGGTCCATCAGCGGCAGGGCCTGCTCGGGCTTTTCGCCGAAGACGATGCTGACCTTGTCGAATGCGACGGCGGTCTTGCGCTCGGCGCTCGCGGAACCTGCGGTCATTCCTGCTCCTTCGCGGGGGCATAGGTCAGGCGGCCGGCAACGCGCGACCGTCCGATGTCACTGGGATGGCTCTGCCCGTCCATGACCAGGACCTCGGGCAGGAACGGGGTCTGTCCCTCGAGACAGGCCAGGTTCACCCCGATCTCGTCCGGGTTCGAGCGGCGCCGGTGGTGGGTGTAGATGCCGCAGACCGAACAGAAATAGTGCTCGGCCTGCATCGTGTTGAACTGGTAGCGCGTGAGCTTGTCCGCGCCCTGCTCGATGGTGATGCCATCCAGCGGCGCGCTGACCGCGACGGCGCCGCGCTTGGCACAAAGCGAGCAGTCGCAGCGCCGGGCGGTCCGGGTCCCGTCGGTAAGGCGCACGGTGAAGCGCACCGCGCCGCAATGGCAGGAGCCGTGCATCGTGGGCATCACTTGCGCTCCATCCGCAGCATCCGGTCGAGCATGATCGCCACCACAACGATGATGAAGCCGCTCTCGAAGCCCAGCGCGGTGTTGACCTGGTTGAGCGCGCGCACCACCGGCACGCCCAGACCGTCGGCGCCCACCAGGGCGGCGATCACCACCATCGACAGCGACAGCATGATGGTCTGGTTCAGCCCGGTCATGATCTGCGGCAGCGCATAGGGCAACTCGACCTTGTAAAGCGTCTGGCGTGGCGTCGCGCCGAAGGCCTGCGCGGCCTCGAGCAGCGCCTGCGGGGTCGAGGTCACGCCCAGATGGGTCAGGCGGATCGGCGCGGGCAGCACGAAGATCACCGTGGCGATGAGGCCGGGCACCATGCCGATGCCGAAGAACACGATGGCCGGGATCAGGTAGACGAAGGTGGGCAGGGTCTGCATCAGGTCGAGCACGGGCCGCATGGCGGCATAGAGCCGGGGCCGGTGCGCGGCGGCGATGCCGATGGGCACGCCGATGGCCATGCAGACCACGCAGGCCGAGAGCACCAGCGTCAGGCTTTCTGTGGTCTCCTCCCAGTAGTTCTGGTTGAGGATGAACAGGAAGCCCAGCGTGACCAGCACGACCGGACGCCAGTTGCGTTGCAGCACCCAGGTGAGCGCCGCGAAACCCGCCACCACGAAGAGCGGATGCGGGGTCTGGAGCACCCAGAGGATCCCGTCGATCAGCGCCTCCATCGCCTCGGCCAGCGTGTCGAAGAAGACGCCGTTGATCTGGAGCCAGTCGAAGACGGAGGCGGCCCAGTCGCCGATGGGGATCTTGTTCTCGGTCAGCCAGTCCATGCACACCTCGGGTCGGGGAGAGAGGAAGATTTTTCGGAAAAATCTTTTCAAGAAAATTGAATTTTCTTGGCCCGCCCGCCCCGGGCGTCATGCGCCGGGGCGGGCGGATTACGTGTCAGTCGAGCAGCACTTTCTTGGCCTGCTCATAGGCATCGTCGTCGCCCTCGACATCCTTCACGCCCTCGAGCCAGCCCTTCAGCGCCTCGGGGTTCTGTTCGATCCAGAGCGAGGCGGCCTCTTCGGGATTCTTGCCCTCGTCCAGGATCATCGCCATGATCTCGTTCTCCATCTCCAGCGAGAATTCGAGATTGTCCAGGAACTTGCCCACGTTCGGGCATTCGGTGACATAGCCTGCGCGGGTGTTGGTATAGACCGTCGCCCCGCCCAGGTTGGGCCCGAAGAAATCGTCGCCCCCGGTGAGATAGCCCATGTCGAAATTGGCGTTCATCGGGTGCGGCTCCCAGCCCAGAAAGACCACCGGATCGCCCTTGCGGTCGGCGCGGGCGACCTGCGCCAGCATGCCCTGTTCCGAGCTTTCGACCACCTCGAAGCCGCCGAGGCCAAACGCATCCTGGTCGATCATGTCCATGATCAGCCGGTTGCCGTCATTGCCCGGCTCGATGCCATAGATCTTGCCGTCGAGCGCATCGCGATGCGCGGCGATGTCGGCGAAATCCGCGATGCCCAGGTCCATCGCCGCCTTGTTGACGGCGAGCGTGTATTTCGCGCCCTCGAGATTGGCGCGCACCGTGTCCACCGTGCCGGCCTCGCGATAGGGGGCGATATCGGCCTCCATCGTGGGCATCCAGTTGCCCAGGAACACGTCCACGTCGCCGCCTTCCAGCGACTTGTAGGTCACCGGCACCGACAGCACCTTGATGTCGGTGTCGTATCCCAGCGCCTCGAGCACCACGGTCGCGGCGGCGGTGGTGGCGGTGATGTCGGTCCAGCCCACGTCCGAGAACACCACCGTGTCGCATTCCGCTGCCGCCAGCGGCCCGGCCGAGGCGATGGCCAGCGCGCCGAGTGTGGTCTTGATCTTCATGTCGGTAACTCCCCTTGTCATTGTCGATTGAGGGGCAGGCTATGCGTTTGTTGATTGACGAGTCAGTAAACCACCCCTAGCCTCCCGTTTCCGAAAGGCCGGGGACCGCGAACCATGCCCAAGCTCGGAATGGAGCCTATCAGGCGCGATGCGCTGATCAAAGCCACGATTGCCGAGATCGGCGCCGTGGGCTCGCTCGACGTGACGGTGAGCCGGATCGCCAAGCGGGCCGGCATGTCGAGCGCGTTGGCGCATCATTATTTCGGCGGCAAGGATCAGATTTTCCTGGCCGCGATGCGCCATATCCTGACCGGCTACGCTGCCGAGGCGCGGCGCGAACTGGCCCGGACGCCGCCCGAGCGGCGGGCGCAGGCGATCCTGCGCGCCTCCTTCGCCCCGGGCCATTTCGATGCGGCCACCATCGGCGCCTGGATGAATTTCTATGTCCTGGCGCGCAAGAACGATCAGGCGCTGCGGCTCTGGCGCATCTACCAGCGCCGGCTGCGCTCGAATCTGGTGCACGCGCTGCGGCCCGTCTGCGCCGCGCCCGAACCCGCTGCCGAGAGCCTCGCGGCGCTGATCGACGGGCTCTACATCCGCGCGGCCCTCGACCATCCCGGCAGCCCCGAGGCGGCGCTGGAGCGCGCGCTGGCCATGCTCGATATGCTCACGGAGGCCCCGCGATGACCCGCCCCAACATCCTGATCCTGATGGTGGACCAGCTCAACGGCACGCTGTTTCCCGACGGCCCCGCCGACTGGCTGCACGCGCCCAACCTGCGCGCGCTGGCCGAGCGCTCCACCCGCTTCGCCAACGCCTATACCGCCAGCCCGCTCTGCGCGCCGGGGCGGGCGTCCTTCATGTCCGGCCAGCTCCCCTCGCGCACCGGGGTCTATGACAACGCCGCCGAGTTCCGCTCGGACATTCCCACCTATGCCCACCACCTGCGCCGGGCGGGCTATTACACCTGCCTGTCGGGCAAGATGCATTTCGTGGGCCCCGACCAGCTGCACGGGTTCGAGGATCGGCTGACCACCGACATCTACCCGGCCGATTTCGGCTGGACCCCCGATTACCGCAAGCCGGGCGAGCGCATCGACTGGTGGTATCACAACATGGGGTCCGTCACCGGCGCGGGCGTGGCCGAGATCACCAACCAGATGGAATATGACGACGAGGTGGGTTTTCACGCCTGCCAGAAGCTCTATGACCTGGCGCGTGGCACGGACGGGCGCCCCTGGGCGCTCACGGTCAGCTTCACCCACCCGCATGATCCTTATGTCGCGCGGCGGCGCTATTGGGATCTCTACGCGGACTGCGACCACCTCCAGCCGGAGGTGCCCGCCATGGCCTACGAGGACCACGACCCCCACAGCCGGCGCCTGTTCGACGCCAATGACTGGCGCAGCTACGACATCACCGAGGACGACATCGCCCGGGCGCGGCGGGCCTATTTCGCCAATATCTCCTATCTCGACGATAAGATCGGCGAGATCCTGCGGGTGCTCGAGAACACGCGGCAGGAGGCGATCGTCCTGTTCCTCTCCGATCGTGGCGACATGCCGGGCGAGCGCGGGCTGTGGTTCAAGATGTCCTTCTTCGAGGGGTCGGCCCGGGTGCCGCTGATGATCTCGGCACCGGGCATGGCGCCGGGGCGGATCGCGGCGCCGGTTTCCACCCTCGACGTGACGCCCACACTCTGCGAGCTGGCCGGCATCGACCTGTCGGAGGTCGCCCCCTGGACCGATGGCGAGAGCCTGCTGCCCACGGCGGCGGGCACCGGGCGGACCGGCCCCGTGGCGATGGAATACGCGGCCGAGGGTTCGAACGCGCCGCTGGTGACGCTGCGCGAGGGGCGGTGGAAATACACCCGCTGCACGCTCGACCCCGAGCAGCTTTTCGATCTCGACACCGACCCGCAGGAACGGACCAATCTCGCCGCCGATCCCGCCCATGCCGAGACGCTCGCCCGCCTGCGCGAGGCGGCCACGCGCCGCTGGGACCTGCAGCGTTTCGACGCCGAGGTGCGCGCCAGCCAGGCCCGGCGCTGGGTGGTCTACGAGGCGCTGCGCCAGGGGGGCTATTACCCCTGGGACTTCCAACCGCTTCGAGATGCCTCCGAGCGCTACATGTGCAACCACATGGATCTCAACCGGCTCGAAGAGCGCCAACGCTTCCCGAGGGGAGAATGACCCCCATGCGCCTTCTCGTTTTCAAATACCTCACCCCTACGGCGACCACCGCGCTCGCCGCCCACGACCCCGGAGCAAGCTGAGCCATGCAGGCCGATTACATTATCGTCGGCGCCGGCTCTGCCGGCTGTGCCATGGCCTACCGTCTCTCCGAGGCGGGCGCCTCGGTCATCGTCATCGAGCATGGCGGCTCGGATGCGGGCCCGTTCATCCAGATGCCCGCCGCGCTCTCCTATCCGATGAACATGCGCCGCTACGATTGGGGCTACATGTCCGAGCCCGAACCGCATCTGGGCGGCCGCCGCCTGGTCTGTCCGCGCGGCAAGGTGATCGGCGGGTCGTCCTCGATCAACGGCATGGTCTATGTGCGCGGCCATGCGCATGATTTCGACCACTGGGCCGAGGCCGGCGCGGACGGCTGAGCTTTTGCCGACGTGCTGCCCTATTTCAAGCGGATGGAGACCTGGCACGATGGCGGCCATGGCGGCGACCCGGACTGGCGCGGCACCGACGGGCCGCTGCATGTCACGCGCGGGCCGCGCGCCAACCCGCTCTACCATGCCTTCGTCGAGGCCGGGCAGCAGGCGGGCTACGAAGTCACCGACGATTATAATGGCGAAAAGCAGGAAGGCTTCGGCCCGTTCGAGCAGACCGTCTGGCAGGGCCGGCGCTGGTCGGCGGCCAACGCCTACCTGCGCCCGGCGCTCAAGCGCGGCAATTGCACCGTGACCCGTGCGCTGGCCCGGCGCGTGGTGATCGAGGACGGGCGCGCGGTCGGGGTCGAGATCACCCGCGGCCGCCGCACCGAGGTGATCCGGGCCGAACGCGAGGTGATCCTGGCGGCCTCCTCGCTCAACTCGCCCAAGCTGCTGATGCTGTCGGGGATCGGGCCGGGCAAGCATCTGGCCGAGCACGGGATCGAGGTGATCGCCGACCGCCCGGGGGTTGGGGCCAATCTCCAGGATCACCTGGAGGTCTACGTCCAATACGCCTCGAAGCAGCCGATCACGCTCTTCAAGCACTGGAACCTGGTCTCCAAGACGGTGATCGGGGCGCAATGGCTGTTCACGCGGCAGGGGCTGGGGGCGTCGAACAATTTTGAGTCCTGCGGCTTCATCCGCTCGCGCGCGGGGATTTCCTATCCCGACGTCCAGTTCCACTTCCTGCCCATGGCGATCCGCTATGACGGCAAGATGCCCGCCGAGGGGCACGGCTTCCAGGCCCATGTGGGGCCGATGCGCTCGCCCTCGCGCGGGTCCGTCACCCTGCGCAGCGGCGACCCCGAGGCGTTCCCGGTGATCCGGTTCAACTACATGTCCACAGACCAGGACTGGGAGGAGTTCCGCACCTGCCTGCGGTTCACCCGCGAGATCTTCGAGCAACCCGCCATGGCCCCCTTCGTCAAGCACGAGATCCAGCCCGGCCCCGCGCTGCACAGCGACGACGAGTTGGACGGGTTCATCCGCGAGCATGCCGAGAGCGCCTATCCCCCCTGCGGCACCTGCCGTATGGGCCGGGCCGACGACCCAAAGGCGGTGGTCGATCCCCAAGGCCGGGTGATCGGGGTCGAGCGCCTGCGCGTGGCCGACAGCTCGGTTTTTCCGCGCATCACCAACGGCAACCTGAACGCGCCCACGATCATGGTGGGCGAGAAGATGGCCGACCACATTCTGGGCCGCGACCCGCTGCCGCCGGCCAACGACCGCCCCTGGGTGCACCCCGCCTGGAAGGTGGCGCAGCGATAGCGCCCGGGGCGCCGGAAGGCTGGGGGCACTGGCCCCCGTGCTTCCTCTTGCGAAAAATACTTTGGGGGAGTCCCGCAGGGACGGGGGCAAAGCCCCCCGGCGAACTGCCGGATTGGCCCGCGAGACGTTAACCTTTCTTAACAAAATCCTGTTGATCTCGGCGTCTGGCTCGCCCAGATTAACAGGATGTTAAGACTTTGTTCCCTCTTCGTTCTGATTCTCTGCGCCCCCGCCGCCCTGGCCGAGCCGTCGGGCCGCATCGCGGTGATCGACGGTGACACCTGGGACGTGGGCGGGGTCCGCGTGCGGCTGCACGGGATCGACGCGCCCGAGCAGGACCAGACCTGCACCACCGAACAGGGTGTGCCCTGGGCCTGCGGCGCCTGGGTCACCGACCGGGTGCGCGCGCTCTACCAGGGGCGCCAGGCCACCTGCCGGGCGGTGGACCGCGACCGCTACGGGCGGATCGTGGCGCGCTGCACGGTGGCGGGCGCGGATGCGGGGCGGCGACTTGTGGGCGAGGGGCTGGCCTTTGCCTATCGGCGCTACTCCACCGAGTATGTGCTCGACGAAAAGGGCGCGGCGGTGAACGATCGGGGCCTGCACGGCTCGAACGTTCAGTCACCTGCGCAGTTCCGCCGCAGCCAGCGCGCGCCCGACCCGGCCCCGGCGGCGACCCCGTCCGGCTGCGCGATCAAGGGCAACATCTCGCCCGGCTCGGGCGAGGCGATCTATCACGTGCCGGGCCAGCAGCATTACGACCGAACCCGGATCAGCCCGGAGAAGGGCGAACGCTGGTTCTGCTCCGAGGCCGAGGCCCGCGCCGCCGGCTGGCGCCGCGCGCGGCGCTGAGGAATTCGCCCCGTCGCGCGCCCGGTTTGATCCCGGTCAAGGTAGAGGCCCGCGCGCCGCGCCTAGGCTGATGCGCAACGCAGAAAAGGAGCGAACGCATATGGCCCACACCCCGCACGAACTGGCCGAGGAATTTCCCGACATGGTCGAGAAGATTCACCAGTTGAAGACCAGCGACAAGCATTTCGCCCGGCTGGCCGCCCAGTATCACGAGGTCAACCGCGACGTGCACCGGGCCGAAACCAACGTCTCGCCGGTGGACGAGTTGGCCGAGGTCGAAATGCGCAAGAAACGCGCCGCGCTCAAGGACGAGATCTACCGCATCCTCAGCGCCTGACGCGGCCACCCACGGGCGGCGGGGTCAGCCCACCTGGTAGGGCAGCACCCCCCGCTCGTCGGTATTGATCGACAGCTTGCGCTCCAGCGGCGGAACCGAGCGCTGGTGGCAGTCCTTGCGCTCGCAGATGCGGCAGGAGATGCCGATCGGCTCGAACCCGTCCGGGTTCGACACGTCCAGCGTGTCGGCATAGACCAGCGAGCCCGCGTGCCGTACCTCGCAACCCAGCGCGATGGCAAAGCGCCGGACCGGCGCGCCGAACGAGCCGCCGGGTTTCGAGACATCGCAGGCGAGCGAGATGTAACGCACCCCGTCCGGGGTCTCGGCCAGTTGCCGCAGGAACCGGCCCGGCGTCTCGAAGGCCCGGTGCACGTTCCACAGGGGGCAGGCGCCGCCGAACCGCGCGAATTGCAGCCGCGTGGCCGAGTGGCGCTTGGTGATGGTGCCGGCCTGATCCACCCGCACGAAGAAGAACGGAATGCCCTTGGCTCCGGGGCGTTGCAGGGTCGAGAGCCGGTGCGCCACCTGCTCGAACGAGGCCCCGAACCGGTTGGCCAGCCGCTCCAGGTCGTGGCGATAGGTCTGGGCCGCGGCCAGGAACGCCCCGTAGGGCATCAGCGCCGCGCCCGCGAAATAGTTGGCCAGCCCGATCTTGGCGATGGCGCGCGCCTCCTCGCTTTGGAACCGCGCGAAGTCCAGCGTCGCCTCCAGCAGCTGGTCCTGCCGCAGGAGCGCGATCTGCAACAGCAGTTGGAACAGCTGCGTCTCGGGCTTGGCGCGCGAGGACAGGCGCAGCACGCCCCCGGCGCTGTCGTAATGGCGCATGAGGGCTGTGTCGCTCATCTCGACCTGCACCCCGGCCTGCGCGAGTTGCTGGACTGCGTGCAGGCGCAGCTCGGCCGCGCTGGCGCATTCCTGCGCAAAGCGTTCGGCGGCGCGGTCCACCGCGTCGATGTAATTGTCGCAATAGTGGAAGAAATCCCGCACCTCGTCCCAGGGGCTCGACTGGCTGCGCGCGTCCTCGCGCCCCAGCGCCTCGTCGAGCGAGGCCAGCCGCTCATGGGTCTGGCGATAGGCGCGGTGCAATTCCAGAAACGCCCGCGCGAAGGCCGGCGCGTTCGAAGCGGTCAGCCGCAGGTCGGCCAGCGGCGGGTCGGTGTCCGCGAACACCGTGTCGGCCAGCGCCTCGCGCATGTCCGAGACCAGCCGCTCGCTGTCGCCGGTCGAAAGCTCGGTGACGTCGAAGCCGAACTCCTGCGCCAGCGCCAGCACCACGGTGGTGCTGACGGGGCGGTTGTTGTTCTCCATCTGGTTGAGATAGGGCAGCGAGACGCCCAGCTTGGCGGCGAAGTCTTTCTGCGTCAGCGCCAGACGGATGCGGATCTCGCGCAGTTTCGCCCCGGCATAGAGTTTCTGGGTGGCCATTCCCGTCCGTCCCTTGTGTTTTGTTGTTTTGCATTTTCAGCAGGTTAGGTTTGCAAATAAGGGGCTGCAAGCCCGCCTTCCCGGCGGGCGGTTCTAACGCTGCAAATGTGATCCGCCGCGCGCCAATTCGCGTATTCCGTGAAGTTGATGGAAACAGGCCACAAACGCGCCTATCTTGCGCGGGGCAGGGCCACTGACAGGGAATTTCAGCATGAACATTCATCCTCGCGGCATCGACACGACCCCCGATCGGGAAGAGGCGGCCGAGGCGCTGGAGACGCTGCGCGCCTGGATGCGGCACGCCTCGCAGGCAGAGATCGCGCTCCTGGACCCGGCGGCTGCGCGTCTCATGCCCGGTCACGACCTGGCCGACTATCCCGCCCTGTCGCGCGACTATCCCGAGGATTTCACCGTCGACGCCGCCTACAAGGCGACCATGCCCGACCTGCAAAACGGTCCCTCCAGCCTGATTCGCGGCGAGAACCGGCAGATCCAGCATGTCGGCATCTCGAACTTCCGCCTGCCGATCAAGTTCCATACCCGCGACAACGGCGATCTGACGCTCGAGACAAGCGTGACCGGCACGGTGAGCCTGGAGGCCGACAAGAAGGGCATCAACATGAGCCGCATCATGCGGTCCTTCTATGCCCATGCCGACAAGACCTTCAGCTTCGAGGTGATGGAGGCGGCGCTGGACGACTACAAGGCCGACCTCGAGAGCTTCGACGCGCGCATCCAGATGCGGTTCTCTTTTCCGATGAAGGTGGGCAGCCTGCGCTCGGGACTGGCGGGCTATCAGTATTACGACATCGCGCTGGAACTGGTCGAGCGCGCGGGCGAACGACTCAAGATCATGCACCTTGATTACGTCTATTCCTCGACCTGTCCCTGTTCGCTGGAACTCGGCGAACATGCGCGCGCGGTGCGCGGGCAACTCGCCACGCCGCATTCCCAGCGGTCCGTCGCGCGGATCTCGGTCCTGCTGGACCAGGACGCGCAATGCCTGTGGTTCGAGGACCTGATCGAGGCCTGCCGCCGTGCCGTGCCCACCGAGACCCAGGTGATGGTCAAGCGCGAGGACGAGCAGGCCTTTGCCGAGCTGAACGCGGCCAACCCGATCTTCGTCGAGGACGCAGCGCGCCTGTTCTGCGAACAGCTGCGCGGCGATGTGCGGGTCGGCGATTTCCGGGTGATCGCCAGCCACCAGGAAA
>DOIS01000377.1 GCA_003511785.1 Paracoccaceae bacterium | reverse complement strand
CATTGCGGTTGTCGTCATCGTCATCGTCATCGTCATCGGCGGCGCGGCGGGGGCCTTCCCGCCGGTGATCGGCTGGATCGCCGCGACCGGGTCGATGGCGGTCGAGCCCTGGCTGATGTTCGCGCTCACCTTCCTGTGGACGCCGCCGCATTTCTGGGCGCTGGCGCTGTTCATGCGCTCGGATTACGACGACGCGGGCGTGCCGATGCTGACCGTGACGCATGGGCGGGCGGCGACGCGGCGGCATATCCTGGTCTATACCGTTTTGCTGTCGGGCTTCGCCTTGGCGGCCGGGTTCTCGGGCATCGGCGGGCCGATCTACCTGGCCGTGAGCGTGGTGCTCAACGCCCTGTTCCTGCATGGCGCCTGGCGTATCTGGCGCCGCGACGAGGCGGCCTGCGAGGCGGATAACTTCTCCGTGGAGCGGTCTTTCTTCAAGCTGTCGCTGCTTTACCTCTTCCTTCACTTCGGCGCGGTTCTCGCCGAGGCCGTTTTGAAACCCTATGGTCTGGGAGGTTGGGGATGACCATCCGCGCCACGCACGAGATTCACCAGCGCCGGTTCGGGCGTAACCTCGGTGTCGGGCTGACGCTGGTCGGCTTCATCGTCATCGTGGTCGGTCTGACCGTGGTCAAGGTCGAGCGCGGCGATTTCGCCGCCAACCCGCCCCAGGCCGCTGCCGTGGAGAGCGAATGATGGCCCTGTCCGGTCCTCGCAAAACCCTTGTTCAACTGATCGGGGTCGTCACCGTGATGGGCGCGCTGGCCTGGGCGTCGGTCCCGCTTTACGACTGGTTCTGCCGCGTCACCGGCTATGGTGGGGCCACCAACGTCTCCGAGACCGGCTCCGACGACATCCTGGAGCAGACCGTCAAGGTGCGGTTCGACGCCTCCAAGGAACGCGGCATGGAATGGGAGTTCAAGCCGGTCGAGCGCGAGATGGAGATCCGCATCGGCGAGACCGGGCTGGCCTTCTACGAGGCCTGCAACCCCACCGACCGCCCCATCGCGGGCTCGGCCAGCTACAACGTTGCACCCTACTCGGCGGGCTCGTTCTTCTCCAAGATCGACTGCTTCTGCTTCGAGGAGCAGGTGCTGCAACCGGGCGAGCGCGTGCAGATGCCGGTGACCTTCTTTGTCGATCCCGAGATCGTGGATAACCACGAAGGCAAGTTCGTGCATACCATCACGCTGTCATATACCTTCCACGAAATCGACCTGCCGGAAAGCCACGCGGCGCTTGACGTGCAGACCGACAATAATCTGAATTAAGGGCCGAAAGGTGAGGGACACTTAATGGCACACGCGAAAAACCACGACTATCACATTCTCAACCCGTCCATCTGGCCGCTCCTGAGCTCGGTCGGCGCCTTCGTCATGCTGTTCGGGGCGGTGCTCTGGATGCACGGGTCGGGCTCCTGGCTGTTCTGGGCCGGGTTCGTCGCCGTGTTTTGCACCATGTTCGGCTGGTGGGCCGAGGTGGTGAAGGAAAGCCGCGTCGGCGATCACACCCCGGTGGTGCGGATCGGCCTGCGCTATGGCTTCATCCTGTTCATCATGTCGGAGGCGATGTTCTTCTTTGCCTAGTTCTGGTCGTTCTTCAAGCACGCCATGTACCCGATGAGCGAGGCACCGGGCACCGGCGAATATATCCAGCCCGAGATCTACCATGTGGACGCGTTCCATCTGCCGCTGATCAACACGCTGGTCCTGCTGCTGTCGGGCTGTGCCGTGACCTGGGCGCACCACGCGCTGGTGCACAACAACGACCGCAAGGCGTTGATCCAGGGCCTGGCCATCGCGGTGGTTCTGGGCGTGCTGTTCACCGTGCTTCAGGGCTATGAATACTCCTATCTGCTCTATCAGGGCTGGGAGTTCGGCGGCGACAAGTTCTTCTCGAACTTCTTCATGGCCACCGGCTTCCACGGGTTGCACGTGATCATCGGGACGATCTTCCTGCTGGTCTGCCTGATCCGGGCGATGCGGAGGGATTTCACCTCCGAGAAGCATGTCGGCTTCGAGGCGGCGGCCTGGTACTGGCACTTCGTCGACGTGGTCTGGCTGTTCCTGTTCTTCTCGGTCTACATCTGGGGCGTGGCCCAGATGCCGGGTCTGGCGCACTGAGCAAGCCGCCAGCTTGATGTGGATGAAAAGCGCGCGGCTCTCGCGTGCTTTTCCCTTGGATGGGGTAGGGGAACGAGATGGGTCGTCTTCTGTTTCTGGCCGTCTTCGGCGTAACGGGATTCGTCGTGCTCATTGCGTTGGGAACCTGGCAGGTTCAGCGGCTGGAGTGGAAGCAGGCCATCCTCGCCGAGATAGACTCGCGGCTCACCGCCGAGCCTGTTGACCTGCCCGAGGCGCCCGAGCCCGAGATCGACCGCTATCTCCCGGTCGCCGTGGCCGGCGAGATGCGGCAAGGCGAGGTGCATGTGCTGGTCTCCACCCGCGACTTCGGCGCGGGCTATCGCATCATCGCGCCCTTCGAGACCGAGACCGGGCGCCGCATCATGGTGGACCGGGGCTTCGTCCCGACCGAGGCGAAGGATGCCGAGCGCCCGCTCGGAGCGATGCGCATCGAGGGCAATCTGCACTGGCCGCAGGAGGTGGACAGCTATACGCCCGAGGCCGATCCGGCCCGCAATATCTGGTTCGCGCGCGAGGTGCCGGTCCTGGCCGCACAGTTGGGGACCGAGCCGGTGCTGCTGATCGCGCGGACGCCTACGGCGCCGGATGTGACACCCTTGCCTGTGGACTCTGCCGGCATTCCGAACGATCACCTGCAATACGCGATCACCTGGTTCGGGCTGGCAGCGGTCTGGGCGGTGATGACCGGCTATTTCCTGTGGCGCCCGGGACGGCGCCGAGACGACGAAAGAGCGACATGAAATACATCTCGACCCGCGGGCAGGCGCCCGAACTGACATTCGAAGAGGCGATGCTGACCGGGCTGGCGCGCGATGGCGGCCTCTACGTCCCGGCCGAAATCCCCGAGATGCGCGCGGATGACATCGCCGCGCTGGCCGGGCTGAGCTATGAGGAGACCGCCTTTCGCGTGATGCGGCCTTTCATCGGCGACACCTTCACCGACGCCGAGTTCCAGGAGATCATCGCCCGCGCCTATGCCGGTTTCGGCCATGCCGCCCGCGCCCCGCTGAGCCAACTGGCGCCCGGGCATTTCCTGCTCGAGCTGTTCCACGGGCCGACCCTGGCGTTCAAGGACTTCGCCATGCAACTCATCGGCCAGATGTTCGAGGAGGCGCTCAAGCGGCGCGGCGAGCGCGTCACCATCGTCGGAGCCACCAGCGGCGACACCGGCTCGGCAGCGATCGAGGCGTTCCGGGGCTTGGACGCGGTGGACGTGTTCATCCTCTTCCCGCATGGCCGCGTCTCCGAGGTGCAACGCCGGCAGATGACCACCCCCGAGGATGCCAATGTCCATGCCTTGGCGCTGGCGGGCGATTTCGACGATTGCCAGGCCCGCGTGAAGGACATGTTCAACGACTTCGCCTTCCGCGACGCGGTCAAGCTGGCCGGCGTGAACTCGATCAACTGGGCGCGGGTGCTGGCGCAGGTGGTCTATTACTTTTCCTCCGCCGTAAGCCTCGGCGCGCCGCACCGCCCGGTCAGCTTCACCGCGCCCACCGGCAATTTCGGTGACATCTTCGCGGGCTACATCGCGCGGCGCATGGGCCTGCCCATCGAGAAACTGGTGGTCGCCACAAACCAGAACGACATCCTGCACCGCGCGCTGTCGGGGCAGGGCTATTTCAAGGGCGAGACGGTGGCCTCGATCAGCCCCTCGATGGACATCCAGGTCAGCTCGAATTTCGAACGCGCGCTGTTCTTCGCCTATGGGCAGGACGGCGGCGCGGTGGCGCAGCTCATGGAGGAACTGAAATCGGGCGGCTTCCGGATCAGCCAGGGCGCGATGCAGGCGCTGAGCGAGACCTATGCCTCGGGGCGTGCTTCGGAGGAGGAGACGCTGGCCGCGATCAAGGCGACGCTTTCGCAGAGCGCCGAACTGGTCTGTCCGCACAGCGCGGTGGGTATCAAGGTGGCTGAGGAGCGCCGCGACCCGGCCACCCCGATGATCACCCTGGCCACCGCGCACCCGGCCAAGTTTCCCGACGCGGTCGAGCGGGCCAGCGGTGTGCATCCGCCCCTTCCCCCCCGCATGTCCGATCTGTATGACAGGCCGGAACGCGTGACCCGGATCGACAACGACCTGGTCGCCATCGAGACCCATATAAAGGGGCATATCGCCAGTTGACCGTAAGACAAGACACCCTGCCCAACGGATTCCGCGTCGTGAGCGAACGGATGCCGGGGCTGGAATCCGCCGCCATCGGCCTCTGGATCTCCGCCGGCGCCCGCCACGAGCGGCCCGAGCAGAACGGGATCGCGCATTTCCTCGAGCACATGGCGTTCAAGGGCACCAAGCGGCGCAGCGCGCTGGCCATCGCCGAGGCGATCGAGGATGTGGGCGGCTATATCAACGCCTATACCTCGCGCGAGGTGACGGCCTATTACGCCCGCGTCCTGGCCGCCGATGTGCCGCTGGCGCTGGACGTGATCGCCGACATCCTGTGCAACCCGCTCTTCGAGGAAAAGGAGATCGAGGTCGAGCGCGGGGTCATCCTGCAGGAGATCGGTCAGGCCGCCGACACGCCCGACGACGTGATCTTCGACTGGTTGCAGGAGGAGAGTTATCGCGACCAGCCGCTGGGCCGCACCATCCTCGGCCCCTCCGAGCGGGTGCAAAGCTTCGGTCGCGCCGATCTGGCGGGCTTCGTCGAGGAACATTACGGGCCGGGGCAGATGATCCTCTCGGCCGCCGGCGCGGTGGATCACGACGCGCTTCTGCGCATGGCCCAGGAGTTGTTCGGCGACATGCCTGCCCGGCCGGTGCAACAGGTCACGCCCGCGCGCTTCACCGGCGGCGAGATGCGGCGCGAGAAGGACCTCGAACAGGCGCATTTCGCGCTGGCGCTCGAAGGCCCGGGCTGTCGCGACGACGCGATCTATACCGCGCAGGTCTATTCCGGCGTGCTCGGCGGCGGCATGTCCTCGCGCCTGTTCCAGGAGGTGCGCGAGAACCGGGGCCTCTGCTACACGATCTTCGCCCAGACCGGCGCCTATGCCGATACCGGGACCACCACGATCTACGCCGGCACAAGCGGCGAGCAGGTCGGCGACCTGGCGCGCATCACCTTCGACGAGATGGCCCGCGCCGCCGAGGACATGACCCCCGCCGAGGTGGCCCGCGCCCGCGCCCAGATGAAGGCCGGGTTGCTGATGGGTCTGGAAAGCCCCTCGAACCGGGCCGAACGGCTGGCGCGGCTGGTGCAGATCTGGGGCGAGGTGCCGCCCCTGGAAGAGACCGTGTCTCGCATCGACGCGGTGACCACCGGCGACGTGCGCGCCTTTGCCGAAGAGATGGTGGCCCGTGCGCCCAAGGCGCTGGCGCTCTACGGCCCTGTGGCCAAGGCGCCCGCGCTGGCCGAGATGGTGGAGAGGCGCGCCGCCTGATGCTCCTGGCCCGACGCAAGCTGAAGATCGAGACCGAGCGTCTGACGCTGCGTCCGCCCACCCATTCCGATTACCGCGCCTGGAGCGCGCTGCGCCGTGACAGCCAGGCGTTCCTGGTCCCATGGGAGCCGGAATGGGCCGAGGATCACCTGACCCGCAAGGCCTTTACCAACCGGGTCTACTGGGCGCAGCGCACGGTTTCGAACGGCAGCGTGTTGCCCCTGTTCCTGATCCGCCGCCGCGACCAGGTGCTGGTCGGCGCGATCACGCTGGACAACATTCGCCGGGGCCCCGCCCAGTCCGGCACGCTGGGCTACTGGACCGGGGAATGTTTCGCGCGGCGCGGCTACATGCGCGAGGCGATCGACGCGGTGGTGCATCACGCCTTCAACAGGCTGGATCTCAGCCGGATCGAGGCCGCCTGCCTGCCCGAGAACGCCGCCAGTCGCGGGCTGCTCGAGGCGGCCGGGTTCAAATACGAGGGCGTGGCCCAGAGCTATCTGCAGATCGACGGGCGCTGGCGCAACCACGTGCTCTATGCCTGCCTGCGCGGCGACCGGCGCGGGCGCACGGCGGCGGGCTGAGGCTGGTCCGGGCCGGCCAGGGGGCGCTGCCCCCTCTCGGCCTGCGGCCAATTCACCCCCGGAGGTATATGAAA
>DOIS01000112.1:6615-7014 GCA_003511785.1 Paracoccaceae bacterium | reverse complement strand
CCCTCGGTCGGCTGGATCGCCAGGTCCACGCCCAGTCCCTGCATCTCCTCCCAGACCTGCCAGAAGTTGCCCGGTGCCTCGGCCACCTGGAACTCGGCGGCCACGTTCATGGCCAGGAAGGTGAACGCGCCGCCACCCCACGCATTGCACAGCGACCGGCCCATCGCCGGATCGAGACAGGGCGTCGTGGGGTCGCAGAGCAGGGTGACGGTGAACATGGTCGCGTTTCCTTCGGTCGGTCTGGCCGCCTTTTTCGCGCTCGGGGCAGGGGTGTCAATGGTCGACCGGCGGGCGGTCCGCGTCGCAGCCGCCCCATGATCCGCCGCTTCCGCGTCATTTTCTCCCTTGCGCTGCCGGTCAAAGCCGACTAGCTCCGTCCGTGGGACACCCCTCCCCAAC
>DOIS01000112.1:0-6291 GCA_003511785.1 Paracoccaceae bacterium | reverse complement strand
CCGCAAGTGGGACACCCCTCCCCAACGAGGGGCGTATATCTGGAAGGGTAACACCTATGGCTATCGACCAACCGGCAACGCGGCCGGCAAATCCGCGTTTTTCCTCGGGCCCCTGTGCCAAACCCCCCGCCTTTGCACTGGACAAGCTGGCCGACGCGCCCCTGGGCCGCAGCCACCGCGCCGCCGTGGGCAAGGCGAAGCTCAAGGCCGCCATCGACGGCACCCGCGAGATCATCGGCATCCCCGACGACTACCGCATCGGCATCGTGCCCGCCTCGGACACGGGCGCGGTGGAGATGGCGATGTGGTCCATGCTGGGCGCGCGCAAGGTCGAGATGCTGGCCTGGGAAAGCTTCGGCGCCGGCTGGGTCACCGACGCGGTCAAGCAGCTCAAACTCGACGCCGAGGTGAAGACCGCCGAGTACGGGCAGATCGTCGATCTGGCCTCGGTGGACACGAAGAACAATGACGTGGTGTTCACCTGGAACGGCACCACCTCGGGCGTGCGGGTGCCGAATGGCGACTGGATTGCCGACGACCGCGAGGGGCTGACCATCTGCGACGCCACCAGTGCGGCCTTCGCCCAGGAGCTGCCCTGGGACAAGCTCGACGTGACCACCTTCTCCTGGCAGAAGGTGCTGGGCGGCGAGGCGGCGCATGGCATGCTGATCCTGTCCCCCCGCGCGGTCGAGCGGCTGGAAAGCTATACCCCCGCCTGGCCTCTGCCCAAGATCTTCCGCCTGACCAAGGGCGGCAAGCTGAACGAAGGCATCTTCAAGGGCGAGACGATCAACACGCCTTCGATGCTCGCGGTCGAGGACTACCTGCTGGCGCTCGACTGGGCGCGTGCGGTGGGCGGTCTGAAGGGGCTGATCGCCCGGGCCGACGCCAACGCGCAAGTTCTGTTCGATTTCTGCGCGGCGAAGGACTGGATCGCCAACCTCGCCGATGACCCTGCCACGCGCTCGAACACCAGCGTCTGCCTCAAGTTCACCGACGACCGGATCGCCGACGGCGCCGCTTTCGCCAAGGCCGTGGCCAAGCGGCTGGACGAGGCTGGCGTGGCGCATGACATCGGCGCCTATCGCGACGCGCCGGCGGGCCTGCGCATCTGGTGCGGCGGCACGGTCGAGACCTCGGATCTCGAGGCGCTGATGCCCTGGCTCGACTGGGCCTTCCAGGCCGAGATCGAGGCGCAGTCGCAAGCCGCCTGATAACATCCCCGCTCATCGGTCTCTGGCGAGCCCTCTTCGCGAAGAGGGCCCGAAGGGTCCGATGAGCGTCCCCCCTGCTTTCCATGCAAAGGACCACGACAATGGCTCCCAAAGTTCTCGTTTCCGACAAACTCTCCGAAACCGCCGTCCAGATCTTCCGCGATCGCGGCATCGACGTGGATTTCCAGCCCGACCTGGGCAAGGACAAGGACAAGCTGGCCGAGGTGATCGGCCAATATGACGGCCTCGCCATCCGCTCGGCCACCAAGGTCACCGAGAAGATCCTCGAGTCCGCCACCAACCTCAAGGTGATCGGCCGCGCCGGGATCGGCACCGACAACGTGGACAAGGTCGCCGCCTCGAAGAAGGGCGTGATCGTGATGAACACGCCCTTCGGCAACACGATCACCACCGCCGAACACGCCATCGCCATGATGTTCGCCGTGGCCCGCCAGATCCCCGAGGCCAGCGCCTCGACCCATGCGGGCAAATGGGAGAAATCCAAGTTCATGGGGGTCGAGCTGACCAACAAGGTGCTGGGTGTCATCGGTGCGGGCAATATCGGCTCGATCGTGTGCAACCGCGCGCGCGGGCTGCATATGAAGGTCGTGGCCTACGACCCGTTTCTGAGCGAGGAAAAGGCCGCCAAGATGGGCGTCGAAAAGGTCGATCTGGACGACCTGCTGGCGCGCGCCGATTTCATCACCCTGCACGTGCCGCTGACCGACCAGACCCGCAACATCCTGAGCCGCGAGAACCTCGCCAAGACCAAGAGGGGCGTGCGCGTCATCAACTGCGCGCGCGGCGGCCTGGTCGATGAGGAGGCGCTAGCCGAGCTTCTGAAATCCGGTCACGTTGCGGGCGCGGGCTTCGACGTCTTCGCCGAGGAACCGGCCACCGAGAACCCGCTCTTCAACCTGCCGAACGTGGTCGTGACCCCGCATCTGGGCGCCGCCACCTCCGAGGCGCAGGAGAACGTGGCCCTGCAAGTGGCCGAGCAGATGTCGAACTATCTGCTCACCGGCGCTGTCGAGAACGCGCTCAACATGCCCTCCGTCACCGCCGAGGAGGCCAAGGTCATGGGGCCGTGGGTCAAGCTCGCCGGTCATCTCGGCGCCTTCATCGGCCAGATGACCGACGAGCCGATCAAGGCGATCAACATCCTTTACGACGGCACCGTATCCTCCATGAACCTCGAGGCGCTGAACTGCTCGGTGGTGGCCGGCATCATGAAGGCGGTGAACCCGGACGTGAACATGGTTTCGGCCCCCGTGATCGCCAAGGAACGCGGCATCAAGATCTCGACCACCAGCCAGGACAAGTCTGGCGCCTTCGACGGCTATATCAAGCTGACGGTTGTCACCGACTCGCGCGAACGCTCGATCGCGGGGACGGTGTTCAGCGACGGCAAACCGCGCTTCATCCAGATCAAGGGCATCAATATCGACGCCGAGATCGGGGCCCACATGCTCTATACCACCAACCGCGACCAGGTCGGCATCATCGGCACGCTCGGCCAGACCATGGGCGAGAACGGCGTCAACATCGCCAATTTCACCCTCGGCCGGAACAAGCCGGGCGGCGATGCCATCGCGCTGCTCTATGTGGATGCCGAGGTGCCCGAGCCGGTGCTGGGCAAGCTCAAGGAGACCGGCCTGTTCCAGCAGGTGCGCCCGCTGCAATTTGACGTGGCCTGAGCCGGCTCCCCGACCGACAGAGACGCCGCCCCGGTTCGGGGCGGCGTTTGCCGTTTTGGATGCGGACCGGGAACGCAGGCGCCTCGGCCCGTGTTGGTTCGCCATAAGCAGGAGAGCCCGCATGAGCGCCCCGATCTACGCCATTCCAGACATCCACGGCCAGGCCGAGGAGATGGACCGCGCCCTCGACCTCGTGGCCCGTGACGGCGGCGAGACCGCCGAGATCGTCTTCCTGGGCGACTATGTCGATCGTGGCCCGGCCAGCCATGCCGTTCTCGACCGCCTGGCGCAGGGCAAGGCCGAAGGCCTGCCCTGGCATATTCTTCTGGGCAATCACGACCGAATGATGCGGCGCTTTCTCGAGGACGGCACGCTGCACGACGAGAACGTGAAATCCGGCCTGCCCTGGCTCGACGGGCGGCTGGGCGGGGCCGAGACGCTGGCCTCCTACGGTGTGACAGGCGCAGGCAAGCATCCTCTTGCGGAGGTGCGCGCCGAGGCGCTGGACCGCGTGCCAGAGGCGCACCGCGCCCTGCTTCGCGCGGCACGGCCCTGCCTGGAACGCGGCCCGCTGCTCTTCGTTCATGCCGGCATCCGCCCCGGTGTCCCGCTGTCCGAGCAGAGCGAGGACGACCTGATCTGGATTCGTACCCCGTTCCACGAGATCACCGACCCGCACCCCTGGCTGGTGGTGCATGGCCACACCGCGCTCGACCTGCCGCGCCATTTCGGCAATCGCATCGACCTCGACGGTGGCGCGGGCCATGGCCGCCCGCTCTGGCCGGCGGTGTTCGAAGGCACCGATTGCTGGCTTTTGACCCAGGACGGGCGGCAGGCACTTACGCCCGCCGGTTAGGGCCACAGATCCGTCGAGAGATACTTCAACCCGCTGTCGCAGATGAGGACGGCCACCACACCGCCCCGCTCCGGGCCCTCCAGAAGGCGTAGGGCCGCCGCGACATTGGCCCCGGCAGAGAACCCGGCGAATATGTCTTCCTCGCGCGCCAGCGCCCGCGCGGTGTCGCGCGCCTCCGCGCCGCTCACGGTCAGGTATCTGTCAACCGGCGCCCCCGACATCAGGGCCAGGTCGGCCATGGCATAGCCGCCGCCCTGGATCGGGTGCCCGGGCTGCGTCACCGACGCGCCCGAAAGGGTCGCGGCTCCCTCGGGCTCGACCACGTAGCCGCGCAGACGCGGGTTCAGCCGTCGCAACGCCCGCATCGTGCCCGCGCAGGTGCCGCCCGACCCGGCGAAATCGGCGAAGGCGGTCAAGGTCCCGTCCGAGTCCTCCCACAACTCCGGCCCGGTGGTCGCCTCATGCGCCGCCGCGTTGCCCGGATGCCGGAACTGGTCGGCGCGGAACGCGCCGCGGACTTCGGTGATCCGCGCCGCCTCCATCTCGACCAGCGCCAGGTCATCGCCCGAGACCTCGCTCGGCCGGCTGCCCGCTGCCTGTTCCACCAGCACCACCTCGGCCCCCAGGGCGCGCATCTGGCGCGCGCGTTCGGGCGAGTTGCCCCGGCTCATCACCGCCACGAAGGGATAGCCCTTCACGCCGCAGACGATGGCTAGCCCGGTGCCCATGTTGCCGCTGGTCAACTCGACCACCGTTTGACCGGGCCGCAGCGTCCCGTCGGCCTCGGCGGCCTCGATGATGCCCAGCGCGGCGCGGTCCTTCTTGGAAAAGCCGGGGTTCAGGTAGTCCAGCTTGGCCAGAACCCGCCCCTCCAGCCCGCGAGCCACGACCATCCGGTCGAGCCACACTGCCGGCGTTCGCCCGATCGCGCCCAGCACCGAGTCATGCGCCATGCCCTGAGCCTTCCTCTTGCTGGAAAATACCTCCGGGGGAGTCCCGCAGGGACGGGGGCAGAGCCCCGTCAGCTCCAGTCCAGCACCACCTTGCCCGACGCCCCGGATTTCATCGCGGCGAACCCCTTCTCGAACCCGGCGGCCGAGAAGCGGTGGGTGATGACCCCCGACACGTCCAGCCCGTTCTGCAACATGGCGATCATCTTGTACCAGGTCTCGAAGATCTCGCGCCCATAGACGCCTTTGAGCGTGATCGCCTTGAACACGATGCGGCTCCAGTCGACGGGCGATTTGCCGGGCGGAATGCCCAGCAGGGCGATCTTGCCGCCCATCACCAGCGCTTCAACCATCTGGTCCAGCGCCGCCTGCGAGCCCGACATTTCCAGCCCCACGTCAAAACCCTGGCTCGTGCCCAGGTCGGAAATCACCGATTGCAGCTCTTCCTCGGCCACATTCACGGCCCGGACCGACGGCACGACATGCTGCGCCAGCGCCAGCCGGGCTGGGTTGATGTCGGTGATCACCACATGCCGGGCGCCTGCGTGGCGGGCCACCGCGGCGGCCATGATCCCGATCGGGCCGGCTCCGGTGATCAACACGTCCTCGCCCAGCAGATCGAAGCTCAGCGCGGTGTGCACGGCATTGCCCAGCGGGTCGAGTATCGCGCCGATCTCGTCGGGGATGTCGTCGGGCAGGGGCACCACGTTGAAGGCGGGCAGGCGCAGGTATTCGGCGAATGCCCCCTGTTCGTTGACCCCGATCCCGCGCGTCTCGGGGTCGAGGTGGAACTTGCCCGCCCGCACCTGGCGCGAGTGGTGCCCGATCAGGTGCCCCTCGCCGCTGCATCGCTGGCCGATCTCCAGGTCGTCCACGTCGCGGCCGACCTCGACGATCTCGCCGGCAAACTCATGCCCGGTGATGAGCGGGACCGGCACGGTGCGCTGCGCCCAGTCGTCCCAGTTCCAGATATGCAGGTCGGTGCCGCAAATGCCGGTCTTGTGCACCCGGATCAGCACGTCATCGGGGCCGATCTCGGGGACCGGGGCCTCGATCCTCCACAGCCCTTCCTCGGGCTTCGATTTCTCCAGGGCTTTCATGGTGTTGCTCATCGGATCACCCCCAACTCGCGCCCGACCGTGCCGAAGGCCGCCAGCGCGCGGTCCAGCTCGTCCCGGGTCAGCGCCGCGCTCATCTGAGTGCGGATGCGCGCCTGTCCGCGCGGCACCACCGGGAAGAAGAAGCCCGAGACATAGACCCCTTCCTCGAACAGCCGGGCGGCTATCTGCTGCGCCAGCCGGGCCTCGCCCAGCATCACCGGGATGATCGGATGCGCGCCGGGCAGCAGGTCGAACCCCAGGTCTTCGAGCCCCGCCCGCCAATATCGCGCATTCTCGAACAGCCGCGCGCGCAACTCGGCGCCCTGTTCCACGAGATCGAGCGCCGTGATCCCGGCGGCGACGATGGACGGCGGCAGCGCGTTGGAGAAGAGATAAGGCCGCGCGCGTTGGCGCAGCAGATCGATCACCGGTTGCGGCCCGGCGACATAGCCGCCCAGCGCGCCGCCCAGCGCC
>DOIS01000102.1 GCA_003511785.1 Paracoccaceae bacterium | reverse complement strand
AACTTTCGGGCATTGCTCACCTGAGATGACACCCGGCGGTTGACAGAAACACAACCCAGACAGCATAAGTGTGACACGAAGTGCGACACACAACTCAACCTCGCACTCGATTGTTCAAGCCTTCCAATGGCTTAGAGAAATGGTAGCGGGTCCGGTACTCGCCTCCATTTATTTTACTGGGCTTTTCGGCGTTTTCATCCCTCTCCGGTGGGTTCGAAATCACCCAGTTTAAAGGGCGGTTTGCAGCCCACCCGGCTCCAGTCCCCTTCGAGACACGCAAAGCGGCGGCGGAGATCTCTCCTCGGGGCCCTTGTTATTGTAGGTGACGGCACTGGCTCAGTTGGTTGGGCCCAACCCCGAGAAGTGGCGCAGCGCGGCGGCTTGGTCGTGGTCCGACCGCGCCTCGATCCAGATCAGGGCGGCACGCAACCGCCAGGGCTAGGTCGGCCCGGACCTGGTTCAGCGCCATCATGCCCCGCCCCGCTTGGTGGCATCCCTCGCAGCCTTGCGCTCGGCCTTCTGAGCCTTTTTCTTGGCGCCAAAGCCGACATTCATCCGGGACTCTGTGGCCATGCTGTCATTGGACGAGCGCATGGCTGCTGCCGATGGAACCCCGCCCCACTTCGACCTCCGTGGGCATCACCGCCTCAGGGGCACAGTTCGGTCACGCAAGGCGCGCATGGCGGTCGTGGCGGTGAAGAACAGCGCCGCGACACAGACGATGGAGGGTCCTGCAGGAGTATCGAGCATATAGGCCGCGCGCAGGCCGATCAGGGCCGAGGCCGCGCCGATCCCCGCCGCGATCAGCGCCATGCCCTCGGGCGTGCGCGACAGCGGGCGGGCCGCGGCCGCAGGGATGATCAGCATGGCGGCGATCAGCAGAACGCCGACGACCTTGATCGCCACCGCCACCGCGATCGCCAGCGACAGGGTCAGCACCAGCTGCTCCCGCTTGGGGTCGATGCCGCTGGCATAGGCCAGTTCCTCGTTCAGCGTCGCGGTCAGCAGCGCCGACCAGCGCCAGGCGATCAGCCCGGCGACGAGCGCTGCGCCGCCCCAGATGACGGCGAGATCGCCGCGCGACACGGCGAGGATGTCGCCGAAGAGATAGGCCATCAGGTCGATGCGGATGCCCGACAGGAAGGACACCGCCACCAGGCCGAAGGCCAGCGTCGAATGGGCCAGGACGCCCAAGAGCGTGTCCATCGCATAGCCGCGGCCGCTCAGAGCCGAGACTGTCAGCGCCATGGCAAGCGCAACGGCGACGGCGCCCGCGAAGATCGACACCTGAAGGGCAAGCGACAGGGCCACGCCGAGGATCGCGGCATGGGCGGTGGCGTCGCCGAAATAGGCCATGCGTCGCCAGACCACGAAACTGCCAAGCGGGGCGGCCGCGATCGCGACACCGATGCCCGCCAGTGTCGCGCGGGCCATGAAATCGTCCAGGATCACTCTGCCGCCTCCGTGGTTCCGTGTCCGTGGGTCTTGCCATGTCCATGGTCATGGCTGTGGTCGTGTTCGTGCCGGTAGAGCGCCAGCGCGCCCCGGGTGCCGGTGCCGAAAAGCGCACGGTATTCCGGCGCGGACGAGACATGTTCGGGCGTGCCATGGCAGCAGACATGCCCGTTCAGGCAGACCACCCGGTCCGAGGCTGCCATGACCACGTGCAGTTCGTGGGAGATCATCAGCACCGCGCACCCCGTCTCTCGGCGCACCTCGTCGATCAGGACGTAGAAGGCGGCCGAGCCCGGCTGGTCGAGACCCGCGGTCGGTTCGTCGAGCAGAAGCAGGCCCGGCTTCGCCACCAGCGCGCGGGCGAGAAGAACGCGCTGAAGCTGCCCGCCGGATAGCTCCGACATCTGCCGTTTGGAAAGGTCGGTCACGCGCGAGCGGGCGAGGGCTGCGGCAATCTCTGACCGGCTCGCGCCGCCCGGGAGGCGCAGGAACCGCTCGACCGTGATTGGCAGCGTCGGGTCGATATGCAACCGTTGCGGCAGGTAACCGACGACAAGGCCGGGCGCCCGGGCGATCCGGCCCGAGGTCGGCGCCACGGCGCCAACGATGGCCCGCAGGAGCGTCGTCTTGCCCGAACCGTTGGGCCCCACGATGGTGACGATCTCGCCAGGCTCCACCTGAAGCGAGACATCGCGCAGGGCGCGGGTCGCGCCGTAGCTGACGCTGAGATGGTCGACATCCATGAGGGTCTTCATGCCGGCGTGCTCTCGACGGGTTTCTCGGCGCAGGCCGGGCAGACGCCGAGCGCCTCGACCACCGTCCGTTCGATCCGGAAGCCGGTTGACTGGGCGGCCTCGCCAAGGCTTCCACGGGCAAGAGAGGACTGGGCCTCGGCAACGGAGTCACACAGGCGGCAGATCAGGAAGGCGGGCGAATGGGTGGCGCCTGGATGCGCGCAGGCGATGAAGGCGTTGAGACGCTCGATCTTGTGGACGAAGCCGTTGGCAACGAGAAAGTCGAGCGCACGATAGGCCACCGGCGGCTGCGAGCCGAAGCCGGCCTCGTGCAGACGGTCCAGCAGTTCGTAGGCCCCCATCGCCCGGTGCTCGCCCAAAAGGACCTCGAGCGCGGCGCGGCGCACGGGCGTGAACCGCAGCCCCTGGGCCGCGCAATGGGCCTCGGCCGCGACCAGGCCGGTTTCGACGCAGCGCTGGTGATTGTGAGCGTCGAATCCAACAGGTATCCGCCTTGGCCGGTCATCATCTCTATCTGCGCCGCTTGTCATGTTATCTCATTTCGGATACTTTGTGTGTTACGTTATACAATCACAGGAAGCCGTGCATGTCCAGAAACCTCTTTCCGCTGTCCTTAACCGCGACGCTGCTGGCTGGAACCGCCTTTGCAGATGTCCCGCGGGTCGCAACAGACATTGCGCCGGTGCATTCGCTCGTGGCGCGCGTGATGCAGGGTGTAGGCGAGCCGAGCCTTGTCGTTCAACCCGGTGCATCGCCCCATGAATACAGTTTGCGACCCTCAGAGGCCCAGGCCTTGCAAGATGCCGACCATGTCTTCTGGATCGGCGAGGATCTGACGCCCTGGCTGGCGAGTGCGCTTGAGACTTTGGCAGGCGATGCCGATACGACCGCGCTTCTGGAAACCGACGGTGTCACGCTGCTCGAGTTTCGCGAGGGCGCACTGTTCGAGGCACATGCGCATGATCACGGCGACCACGATGATGACAAGCACGCCGAGGGCGAGGCTCATGAGCACGATCATGAGGAACACGCCGAGGCGGACGCCCACGATCATGACCACGAAGAACATGCCGAGGGTCATGACCATGAGGAGCATGCCGAGGGCGAGGCCCATGATCACGACCACGGCGACGAGGCGCATGCCGAGGCCAGTTCGCACGACCACGCACATGACGACCATGGGCACGATGACCACGCACATGACGACCATGCTCACGGCGCGCATGATCCGCACGCCTGGCTTTCGCCTGACAACGCGGCGGTCTGGCTGGATGTGATCGCGGCCAGGCTGTCCTCGGCCGATCCCGGAAACGCCGGAACCTATTTCGGCAACGCCGCCGCGGCGAAGGAAGAACTCGACGCGGTATCCGCCGAGGTGAATGCAACCCTCGAACCGGTGCGCGGTCTGAGCTTCATCGTCTTTCACGACGCCTACCAGTATTTCGAGAGCGCCTTCGACTTCCCCGCCTCGGGCGCGATTTCGCTGTCGGATGCGACCGATCCAAGCCCGGCCCGGATTGCCGAGATTCAAGGCCGCGTAACGGAAGAAGGCATCGACTGCGTTCTGTCAGAGCCGCAGTTCGATCCCGGCATCGTCGCGATCGTGATGGACGGGACCGAGGCGAAGACGGCGGTGCTCGACCCGCTCGGTTCCGATCTCGAGCCGGGGCCGGACCTCTATCCGCAACTTCTGCGCAACCTTGCAAGCTCGCTCGCGGGCTGCCTGTGAGGCGCAGGCGATGACGCGCGGCATCATGGCATTGCGGTGGGCCCCGTCATCCTGGTGCCGGTCGCGGGGTGGGCGGCGTATGAGCTTGTCCCATGGGCCAGGCTGACCCATTGGGCGGCTATGCAGCAACAGGTCTTTCAGACCGAGATGGCCCGCGCCTTGCGGGCCGTCCGCGCCGGAGATCCTGCGGCGCTGCACCTGCTGGGCGAAGGGCTTGTCCCTGGCCCGCGCCTTGCGGGCCGGGCCGCCGCTGGGCTGATAACGCAGCACTCCATTGACCAAGAGCCGGACCCTTCGACAATGACAGACACGCGCATGCCCGTGACCCTGCTGACCGGCTTTCTCGGCGCAGGCAAGACGACGCTGCTCAATGCGGTGCTTGCCGATTCGGCCGCCGGGCGCATTGCCGTGGTCGTCAACGAATTCGGCGAGACCGGTCTCGATCACGACCTGATCGAGTCGGTCGGCGAAGAGATCGTGCTGATGCAGTCGGGCTGTCTGTGCTGCACGGTGCGAGGCGATCTGGCACGCACGATGGAGGGGCTTCTGTCCCGGCGCGAGGCCGGTGCGCTCTCCTTCGACCGGGTCGTGATCGAGACCACCGGCCTTGCCGATCCCGGCCCGATCCTTCAGACGCTGCTGGTCGATCCGCTCCTCGCATCCCGGGCACGCATGGACGGCGTCGTGACGGTGGTGGACGCGGTGAACGGCCCCGCAACGCTGGATGCGCAGTTCGAGGCCGTGTCCCAGGTGGCGATGGCCGATCTGGTCGTGCTCAGCAAGACGGACCTGATGCAGGCCAAGAAGGTCGCCGCCTTCGAGGCGCGCTTGCAGACGATCAACCCCGGTATCCGCATCCTTCGCGCCGTCCGGGGCGACGGTGTGCCCGGCCGGGTCTGGGGCCTGAGCGGGCTGCGCAAGGATGCCGCCTCCGCCGATGTGCTGGCATGGACGCGCGCGCCCGAGCCCGCCAGCGATCCGCTGGCGAACCTCTCGGGAATGGCAGAGCGACGGCCCGCGACGATGGCCCCGTCGCCGCATGACACCCGCATCGCGACGGCCTCGATCATCCTGAACGAGCCGATCCCCAATGCCGCATTCGACCTCTGGCTGGACACGCTGATCGCGCTGCGCGGCCCGGACATTTTGCGGGTGAAGGGCATCGTCTTTCTCGAGGATATCGACACGCCCTTTGTCTTTCACGGGGTGCAGCACATCTTTGACCCGCCGGTCCCGCTGCGCGACTGGCCCGGCGGCGATCGCCGCTCGCGCATCGTGATCATCGCGCGCGACATCCCGCGCCCTGAACTTTTGCGCAGCCTCGACATGCTGCGCGCCCGTCCCAGGCGACACGCAGCGCCCATCCAAACCGGTGAGGCATCCAACGCATGACAGCCGCCACCGATCCACGCCTGCCCGTCACGGTGGCTCTGGTGTTGCCGGACCTGCACGCGCACGGTTACGATCTCGGACGTGTCCTCTCCGGTGCGAACAGCCTGATCATGGGCGCGCTCGTCTGGCGTTCAGGTCTCTTCGCAAAGCCGTTCGGCGCCGGTCTCGGGACCGCTGGCGGCATCGCTCCCGAGACCCCGGGGAGGAAACTCGAAGGTCAGACGCGCGGCCAGTGAAATCGGCCTCATTTGGCGTTTCGCATTGCCTTTCGGATGTAGGTGTTCGCGGAGCGGAAATGCGATGGACCCGAGGCCTCTGTGAACCGGCCAAGCGTCCACTTGCCGGTCCACGCGTGCGCGCCGCTGGTGTAGAGCGTGTCATCTTCTTGTGCTGCAATGAATCGGCGCAACTTGTCACAAGCCGCCTCAAAGTCAGACAGCAACTCTGCCCACGGCGTCTCGTTGCCTTTTGCGTAGAGCGGGGCGTTGTACTCTTTCAGCTGGTTCCACTTGCAGCCTTTCGCGGGCACATGAACCGCGCGGCCCGCAGCGCCGTCTTCGTACCAGCCGTGAAACATGCCCATCCAGTGGGTGCGGTGCGCGATCACACCCTTGATCGTGGTGTCGTCATCCGGGGTCGACAGAGAGGCTTTGGCTTCGTCGACGCCATCGAGCGTTTTGCGGAGCTTGGCCAGGTCCTTATCAAAAACGGCAAGCAAATCGGCTTTGTTGGTTGCTGCTGGCATCCCTTGACACTACGCATGTGAACAGGCTGCATCACTGACGTGGATCAAGGTCGTGACGTTGAGTCGATCAGTGCAATAGCAGACTTGGTGGCGTAGCCGCGAATTCTGGCGAACGGCAGGTCCCGGCCGATTGCGTCGGTGAACCCATCTTTTCTTCACACCCGTCCCTGGGCATGGCGAGCTTCAAGGTCGACCAAGCCCTTGAATTGGGTGGGCTCACCCCGAGATGTCGGCGGACTGACTTGAGCCCGTTTGTGAAACGTCGGCCGCCCCCACTCCCTTGCGCCGCCACGTCGCGGCTTGTTTGCCACGATCGACGCGCTTCTCTGGTGGGAGGAGAGGGAGGACATGGCCATGAACAAGGTGCTTTACGAAAAGGACGGGCGGATCGGGCGGATCACGCTGAACCGGCCCGAAGTGATGAATGCCATCGACGACGATCTGCCGCGCGAACTGGCCGAGGCGGTGGCACGCGCCGATGCCGACCCGGGCGTGCACGTCATGGTGCTGTCAGGCAACGGGGCGGGGTTCTGTGCGGGTTATGACCTGGCCTATTACGCCGAGAAGAACGGCGCCAACAACGTCACCCAGGAGATGCCCTGGGACCCGATGCGCGACTACGAGTTCATGTGGGCCAACACGCAGGCCTTCATGTCGATGTTTCGCGCGATGAAGCCCGTGATCTGCAAGGTGCATGGCTACGCGGTGGCGGGCGGGTCCGACATCGCGCTCTGCGCCGACCTGACGATCATGGGCGACACGGCACAGATCGGCTACATGCCGGCGCGGGTCTGGGGCTGCCCGACCACGGCGATGTGGGTCTATCGGCTGGGCCCGGAAAAGGCCAAGCGGATGCTGTTCACCGGCGACAAGATCACCGGGCGCGAGGCGGCCGACATGGGGCTGGTGCTGCAATCGGTGCATGACGATCATCTCGACGACACGGTCGAAGCGCTGGCCGCGCGCATGGCCATGGTGCCGATCAACCAGCTGGCCATGCAGAAGATGGTCATCAACCAGGCGATGGAGGCCACGATCACCCAGACCCAGCGCCTGGCCACCGTGTTCGACGGGATCACACGGCACAGCCCCGAGGGGCTGAACTTCAAGGCGCGGGCTGAGACGATGGGCTGGAAACAGGCGGTGCAGGAGCGCGACACCGGCACGTTCGACTGGACGCTGAACCGCCCCGTGAATCCGGAACGCTAGG
>DOIS01000408.1 GCA_003511785.1 Paracoccaceae bacterium | reverse complement strand
CCTTCCTGCTGACCACCGGGGTCTGGGTGGCGCTGCCGCTCTTCGGGGCGATCCCGCTGATGATGGGCGCGACGGAGCTGCGCTTTGTCGATGCGGTGTTCGAGGCGATGTCGGGCCTGACCACCACCGGCTCGACCGTGGTCTCGGGGCTGGACGACCTGCCGGACGGGATCCTGTTGTGGCGGGGCCTTCTGCAATGGCTGGGCGGCATCGGAATCGTCGTGGTCGCCATGGTGTTCCTTCCCGAACTGCGCGTCGGCGGGATGCAGATCTTCCGCTCCGAGGGCTTCGACACGATGGGCAAGATCCTGCCCCGCGCGACCGAGATCGCGCGCTCGATCTCGGTGATCTATGTCGCGCTCACCCTGGCCTGCGCGCTGGGCTACATGCTGGTGGGGCAATCGGTCTTCGACGCCACGGTGCATGCCATGACCACGGTGGCCACCGGCGGGTTCGCCAATTACGACGCCTCCTTCGGCACGCTCGGGGCGGGCTCGGAATATGTGGCGGTGCTGTTCATGGTTCTGGCGGCGCTGCCCTTCGTGCGCTACGTGCAGCTGATCGCCGGGCAATACGACGCCCCCTGGCGCGACCCGCAGGTGCGCGGCTTCCTGATGACCGCCGCGCTGCTCAGTTCGGCGCTCTTCGCGTGGAAGCTCGGCCAGACGGGCTATGAGGGCGAGGAGGCGCTGCGCAAGACGCTGTTCAATACGGTCTCGCTTCTGACCGGAACCGGCTATGCCAGCGAGGATTACATGGGCTGGGGCGCCTTTCCGGTCGCGGTGCTGTTCTTCGCCGGGCTGATCGGGGGCTGCGCCGGGTCCACCGCCTGTTCGATCAAGATCTTCCGCTATCAGCTTCTGTTCTCGTCGATCCAGGTCCAGTTGCAGCGCATCCGCAGCCCGCATGGCATCTTCACCCCGCGCTATGGCGGCAAGCCGGTCTCGCCCGACGTGTTGACCTCGGTGATCTCCTTCTTCGTCTTCTTCACCGTGTCGCTCGGGCTTCTGGCGGTGGGGCTTGGGCTGACGGGGCTGGATTTCACCACATCCGTTTCGGGCGCGGCCACGGCGCTGGCCAATGTCGGCCCCGGCCTGGGCGATACCATCGGCCCGGCGGGCAATTTCGCCCCGCTCAACGACGCCGCGAAATGGATGCTGATCGCGGGGATGCTGATCGGGCGGCTCGAGTTGATGGCCGTCTATGTCCTGTTCACCTTTCGCTTCTGGAGAGCCTGATGACACGACCGCTGGGCGCGCAAGTTTCCCACATGCTGAGGGACCGGGGGTCGAGGTGATCTTCGGCATCCCCGGCGTGCATAGCCAGGAGATGTATCGCGGCATCGCCGAGGCCGGGATCACCCATGTGCTGGCCCGGCACGAGCAGGGCGCCGGGTTCATGGCCGACGGCTATGCGCGCGCCAGCGGGCGGCCGGGCGTGGCCTATGTCATCACCGGGCCGGGGCTGACCAACATCATGACGCCGCTGGGGCAGGGCTATTCCGACAGCGTGCCGATGCTGGTGCTGTCCTCCTGTCTCGACGAGACCGCGGCGCGGCGCGGCCAGTTGCACCAGATGAAGGACCAGCGCGGCGCCGGGGCCTGCGTCGCGGACTGGTCCGAGGAGGCGCGGGACGCCCGCGCCGCCTATGGTCTGGTCGACCGCGCCTTCGAGGAGTTCGAGATCGCCCGCCCGCGCCCCAAGCATATCCAGCTGCCGATCGGCGCGTTGGAGGCCGAGGCGCCGCCGCCGCCCCACATGCCGGGCATCCGCGCGCGCGCCGGGGCGCCGGACGTGGCGCCGCTTCTGTCGCTCCTGGCGGTGGCGCGGCGGCCGCTCTTCATCCTGGGCGGCGCCCGGGGCGTGCTCTGGCGCGACCTGCTGGCGCCGCTTGGGGTCGCCACGATGACCACCTATGCCGGGCGCGGCGCGATGGGCGCCGGGTATGAGTTGGATTTCGGCGCCTGTCTCGCGCGGCCCGGCAGTGCCGAGGTGATCGCCTCGGCCGATCTTGTGGTGGCCATCGGCACCGAGTTGGCCGAGGTGGACCTGTGGCGCTCGGATTTGGGCCACAGCGCCATGCTGGTGCGCGTCGATCTGGACCCGGAGGTGCTGGCCGACGGCCAGCGCGCCACGGTCAAGATCCTGGCGGATGCCGACAGTTTCGCCCGTGCCTTCTGGGCCGGCAGCAAGGGCCGCTCACCGGCCGGGGGATGGACCCCCGAAGAGGTGGCCGAGGCCCGCGCCCGCTGGCGGGCCGAGATCGAGGCCGAGCGCCCCGGGTTGGTGCCGGTGATCGAGGCGCTGCGCGCGACGGTGCCGGGGCACGCGGCGATCTATTCCGACATGACCCAGTTCGCCTATGCCGCCAAGGAGGTCTGGGACATGACGGCGCCCGGTCTCTGGCACCATCCCACGGGCTTCGGCACGCTGGGCTATGCGCTGCCCGCGGCGATCGGCGGCGCGGTGGCGCGCAAGGGGGCGCCCACGCTGGCCATTGCGGGGGATTACGGGTTCCAATACACCATGGCCGAACTGGCTGTCGCGGTGGAGCTGCGCCTGCCGCTGCCGATCCTGCTGTGGGACAATGCCGGCCTGGGCGAGATCACCGACAGCATGGTGGCGGCGCAGATCGCCCCCACCGCGACCCGCGCCCACAACCCCGATTTCTGCGCCCTGGCCCGCGCCTTCGGCGCGCGCGCCGAGGCGCCGTCCTCCCTGGCCGAGCTTCAGGATGCGGTGCGCGC
>DOIS01000329.1 GCA_003511785.1 Paracoccaceae bacterium | reverse complement strand
AGGCTGCGATCTCGGGAAAGGCCGCTTTGCAAAGCGTGACGCAAAGCCTGCTGGCGCTCCGCCGGCATGCCCCCGCGGCACGTGACGAAAAAAAGCTGCCCGATCGCGACTGATTTCTTCCGTCCGAAATTGAACGTTCCGAAATCCTTCTTGTGCCGGCCGTCACGCACAACACACAGCTCAGAAAGGAGTATCCAATGAGCAAGAAGACCGAGCGCCTGATCCAGGCCCTCACCGCTTCCGCACGACAGGATGGCGAGAAGGACGCCGAAACCCGCGCGAAGATTCGTGCGGCCCTCGTCAAGGCGCTGGAAACACTGATCGGCAAGATGCCGGAGCAGCGCGCCGCAGAACTCTTCGCGGACATCGAGGAGCTCGCTCCGGCAAGCGCCGTCAAGCTGGTCCGCCGGCATGACCTGCGCCCCGAAGCGACAGACGCTCTCCTCGCCGAGCGCGCAAAGGCCAAGCCGCTTTAGCAGCCTCCGGCGGCGGAGTAACCTCGGCCATCAGGCCACCCGCTTTCTGGGAAAAAACCCGGCGCCTCGTGGAAGGCGCCGGGCAAACCCGCTTGGCGGTCTCGCATAGTTCCGATATCGGTCTCGAACCCCCGCCACCGCGTATTGAACTCTCGATGACGCTAATGTTCTTTCTGTGTACCAAGGGGGTTGCGAAACGCAGGCACGCGCTCGACAATCATCGGCCAAGCAGCGCCCCCTGACCCCGGCCGGGCCCGGCGCGGCGGCCGGTTTTGCGCGATCCCGCCTTGCGGCCCGGGCCTGACGGTATATCTCGACGGGAAGACCCGGGTGCGACCCCGCTCCGATCCGACGCACAAGATCCCGAAAGGATGGCCCGACATGACCGTGACCCGCGACGACGTTCTCGAAATCCTGGAGAGCATCCCGAACCCGGTGGGCGAGGGCTCGTTGGCCGCCTCCGGGATGGTGCGCGCACTGTCGGTCGAGGGCGGCGCGGTGCGCTTCGTGATCGAGGTGTCTCCGGACCAGGCCAAGGCGATGGAACCCGCCCGCGCCGAGGCCGAGGCGCGGCTGAAGGCCACCCCCGGCGTGACCAGCGTGTCGGCCGCGATGACCGCGCATTCCGACAAGAAGCCCCCCGATCTTCAGCCCAAGCGCAAGTCCGCCGCGCCGCAGGGTCCGCAAGCGGTGCCCGGCGTGGACCGCATCCTGCTGGTGGGCAGCGGCAAGGGCGGCGTGGGCAAATCCACCGTGGCCGCCAACCTCGCTTGCGCCCTGGCCGCCGAGGGGGTGAAGGTGGGGCTGCTCGATGCTGACATCTACGGCCCCTCGCAACCGCACATGATGGGGCTGAGCAAGTGTCCCGCCTCGCCCGATGGCAAGACCATCATCCCCTTGCAGGCGCATGGCGTCACCTGCATGTCGATCGGTCTGATGATGAACGAAGGCCAGGCGGTGGTCTGGCGCGGCCCGATGCTGATGGGGGCGCTGCAACAGATGCTGTTGCAGGTGCAATGGGGCGAGCTGGACGTTCTGGTGATCGACCTGCCGCCCGGCACCGGGGACGTGCAGCTTACGCTGGGCCGGAAGTTCCGCACCGACGGGGCGATCATCGTCTCCACCCCGCAGGATGTGGCGCTCCTGGACGCGCGCAAGGCGATGGACATGTTCCGCCAACTCAAGATGCCGATTACCGGCATGGTCGAGAACATGTCGACCCATATCTGTTCCAATTGCGGGCACGAAGAGCACCTCTTCGGCCATGGCGGCGTGGCGGCCGAGGCCGAGAAGCTGGGCGTGCCGCTACTGGGCGAGATCCCGCTGCATCTCGACGTGCGCGTGGCCTCGGACGGGGGCGCGCCGATCGTGGTCAGTCAGCCCGAGAGCCCGCAGGCGTGCGCCTTCCGCGACATCGCCCGGAAACTGGTGCGCCAGGAGGCGTGAGCGCGGCGCAGGGGCGGCGCCCGCGCCGTCCCTCACAGGAAGTCGGAGAACCCGCCATACTGCCCGCGCTTGAACATCAGCCCCTTGCCGGGGCGATAGGCGGCGCGCAGGACCTCGGCCACGACGATGGAGTGATCGCCTGCTTCGTGCAACGCGACGCGTCGGCAATCGAAGCGCGCCAGGCAGCCGGCCAGGATCGGCACGCCGTCGGCGTCGGCCTGCCAGTCGATCCCGTCGAAATCGATGCCGGAGCGGGCGAAATGCACCGCCAGGGTCTTCTGGTCCTCTCCCATCACGTGGATGGCGAAGCGCTCGGCGCGGGTGAAACTGTCATGCCGGGCGGATTTGCGCGCCGGGCACCACAGCACCAGCGGCGGATCGAGCGAGACCGAGGCGAAGGAATTCGCCGTCATTGCCACCGGCGCCTCCGCGTCGCGCGCTGTGACCACGGTCACCCCGGTGCCGAAACAGCCCAGCGCCTCGCGATAGGCGCGCTGGTTGCCGGCGTCGGGGACGAAACTGGTTTCAGTCATGGGGGTCTCGCACAGGTTGCGGTGTTGCGGGGAGAGGTGGCACGGCGCGGGCCGATTGTCCATCGCCGCACAGAAACGTGAGGGCCCGCATCCGCGCACAGGCGCGGTGCATCCTCTTGCGCCGCCTGCCAAAAGCGTAGGGTGGGTTTGCAACCCACCATTCCGCCCCGGCTCAGTTCAGGTCTTCCAGCAACCGCCCATGCTTGCGCGTCTCGGCGACAACGTCGCCGAAGGTCTCCAACCCGCGCGCCTCGAGCATCGGCAGCATCCGGCACAGCACCTCGGCCGTGGCCCGCGCGTCGCCCATGGCGGTGTGGCGCAGATGGGCCGGGATGGTGACGCCCAGCCGCTCGCACAGCGCGTCCAGCGTGTGCCGCTCGCTCGCCCCGAAGAGCACCGCCGAGACCAGCACCGTGTCCAGCACCGGGTGCGTCCACTCGACCCCCATCCGCTTGGCATGGCGGCGCAGAAAGGCCATGTCGAAGGGCGCGTTATGCGCCACGATCACGGCATCCTCGGCAAAGCGATGAAAGGCGCGGCCGATCTCGGCGATGTCGGGCTTGCCCCGCACCATCGCATCCGTGACCCCGTGCACCTTGGTCGCGCCGGGCGGGATCGGCTGGCCGGGATCGACCAGCTGGTCCATCGCCTCGCCCTCGATGATGCGCCCGCGCAGCACCCGCACGGCGCCCAGCTGCACGACCTCGTCCTTATGCGGCAGAAGCCCCGTGGTCTCGGTGTCGAACACAACGAAACACAGCTCGCGCAGCGGACGGGCTTCGAAGGCGGCCTGCTCGGGACTGTCCAGAAGGTCGAAATCATAGACCAGCGGGCGGGCGGCCTCGGGCGCGATGCGGGCATGGGAATCGTCGATCACCAGCATGTAGCCGCCCGCTTCGCCCAAGGGTTTGAGCCGCGCGTCATAGCTCTGCTGCCCGTCCGCGCCGGTCAGCCCGGTCCGCACTTCCTTGCCGGATTTGATGAGCTTGGCATAGGCGGTCTCGAGCGCCTCGCGCTGGAAATAGTCGAACAGCGAAGCCTGGAGCCGGGGATGGGCCACCTGTGCCAGCACCTCGGCCGCCTGGCCGTCATAGAGCACGATGCGGTGCGCCGCGTTGACAATGACCATGGCCACCGGGATCTCGGTCAGCAATGCGGCCAGCCGCTCCTTTTCCTGGGCCAGCCGGGCGGTCTGCGCCTCGACCTCGGCGGCGGTGCTCATGGCGCGCTCGGCAATCTGGCCCGCCACGGCCTGCGCCGCCGGTGCGAGGTCCCCGAGGTAGCGCGCGGCGTGGGTGTCCATCTCGCCGCTGACCCCGGCATGGGCGCGGGCGCGCAGCTGCGCGGCCAGCCGCTCGATCGGCTTGGCCACGTTCTCGTCGAGCAAGAGCCAGACGCCCACGGTCAGGCCGAGGATCACGAAGATCGCCAGCGCACCGGCGAAGATGAAGGGATCGAGCAGCGCCGGGTCGTCCGCCCGCGCGTAGCCGGCATAGAGCGACAGCGCCACCACCGCCGCGCCCCCAAGCCCCAGCAGGCAGAAGAACAGGAAGATGCGCAGCCGCAGGCTCAGCTTCTCGCCCATCACGCGCCCTCCCGGCAGAGCGCGACTAGCACCGCGTCCTCGGCCCCGACCTCGATCCAGGCGGCGTCGGTCACCGCGCCGGCCGCGTCGAATGTCGCCCCGTCACCCAGGCTGGCCCGCCGACCGCCCGCGCAATCGGCCAGCACCGGCATCTTCTCGACCGCCGCCCAGCGGCCAAAGAAATAGAGGTCTGCGATGCGCTGGTCGGGCAGGGCAGCGTTGCGCCGGAGCGAGGCGCGGTCGAGCGCGGCGAACCGGTCCACGTAAGGCGCGAGATAGGTCCAGGGGCGGAAGACGGCGCGGTTCTCGACCGTCTGAACCACTTCGAACCCTTCGGGCAGCGCCGCGCGCGTACGCTCGTACCAACCGTATTCGCTGGCGATGGTGACGGCGATCATGCCCAGCCCGGCGGCCACCGGGGTCAGCCAGCGCGGCAGGCGTCCGCCGGTCAGCCGGTTGGCCAGCATCACCAGCCCCGCCACCGCCAGCCCGGCGAAAATGGTGCCCAGAAGCTCCAGAAACATCTTGCGTCCTCCCTGGAGGAAAGCGCGGCGCCCCGCGGCTTCCTCTTGTCTAAATTACGTCCGCCGGAGGCTTCCGTCACCGGCCGGAAACGCGGCGGTCAGCCCAGCATCCCCTTGCCGTGCCCCACCGCCGATTGCATCGTCTTGACCACCACGAAGGCGTCGCGCAGGTGGCTGCGCTCGAAATCCGACAGATCCGACGGCGCCAGGAAGTTGCCCGGCTTCTCCCCCGCCCGGACCTGTGCCGCCTGCCGCTCCAGCCGGGTCTCGGCGATCAGGTCATAAGCGTCGAGCAGGTCGCGCGCCCCCGAGGGCGACAGCACCCCTGCCGCCTCGGCGGCCTCCAGCCGGGCACGGGTGTTGACCACGCCCAGCCGGCCCTGCAGCGCATAGATCCGGCCCAGGTCCACCACCGGCACCACGCCGTTCAGCTTGAGGTCGATATGGTTCTTGTGCTCGCCCGAGCGGATCGTGGCGAAACCGCGCAACAGGCCCAGCGGCGGCTGGTGCTTGAGCGAGTTGGAGATCATGTGCGCCACGAAGATCGAGTTGCGGCTCGCGGCTTCCAGCGTGCGGTTCTGCAACCCCTCGAACAGAGCATGGTCGCCGCCGATCGGGCGCAGGTCGAACATCACGCTGGCCAGCATCTGCGCCTCGGGGTTGGGCTTGGCGATCCAGCCTGCGAAATACTCGCGCCAGACCCGCGCCGGTTGGCGCCAGCGCGGGTTTGTGGCCATCATCTCGCCCGGGCAGAGGAAATAGCCGCATTCCGCCAGCCCGGCGCAGACGAACCCGGCCAGGGCGGCGAAATAGGCGTCGTGCTCGGGCGTCGCGTCATCCGACAGGATCAGGCAGTTGTCCTGGTCCGAGACGCCGGTCTGCTCCTGCCGGCCCTGGCTGCCGCAGGCGGCCCAGAGATAGGGCACCGGCGGGGGCCCGAGCTTTTCCTCGGCCTGGGCCAGCAGGCAGCGGGTGGCGGTATCGGCGATGTCGGTGATGAGCCGCGTGACCACCTCGTGCCGGTTGCCGCCCGCCACGAGTTGGGCCAGCAGTTGCGGGATGCGCGCGGTGACGCGGGCCATGGCGGCGGCGTCAGACGCCTCGGCGATCTCGCGCACCAATTCGGCGGAACTCACCGCCTGGAACCGGGTCAGGTCGGTTTGCGTCACGACCCCCACCAGCCGCCCGGCCTCGGTCACCGGCACATGGCCGATGCGCCGTTCCATCATCGCGTGCAGCAGGTCCGAGCCGATCGCCGAGGGGGGCAGGGTGAAAAGCTCGCGCGCCATGATCTCGGAGACCGGCGTGGTCCCCGGCCGCGCCTCGGCCAGCACCTTGCCCGACAGGTCGCGGATCGTGACCAGCCCGGCCAGCCGCGCGCCCTCCATCACGCAGAGCGAGGAGATATGCCGGTCGCGCATCATCCGCGCGGCCTCCTGCACGGGGGTCTCCGGGCCGCAGGTGACGGGATCGCGCGCCATCAATTCGGAGACACGGGTGGTGGTCAGCGACGCCTCGCGCGGACGCGGGCTGCGCGAGCGGTCGAAGAAGCGCCGCGCTGCCTCATGCGCGGCGATCAGGGCGCGGAACTCCTCGGCAGGCAGGACCAGCAGAACCGTGTCCGCCTCGGCCTGGGCCGAGGTCACGGCGCGCCCGTCACGCAACAGCCCGCGCTCGCCGAAGGAATTGCGCATCCCCAGGTGCGAAACCGTGGCGCCGTTCTCGTCGCGCACGGCCACCGCGCCCTCGTGGATCAGAAACAGCCCGGGCAGCGTGTCGCCCATCGCGTAGATCGGCGTGCCGGCCGGAACCGCGCGGCTCTCGAAGCTGGGCACGAGCGCCTCGAGCGCGTCGGGCGGCAGGGCGTCATACGGGTGTACCGAACGCAGGAAGCGGACGATCTGGGCGGGGGGCAGGGACATGGGCGGTGGCCTTGGGCGAAAAAGGAAAAGGTCCTGCCCGGATGATGCGCCGGACGGGACCGTGTTGGAAAGGGCGCGGGCCGTCGCAGGGACGGCCCGCAACCGGGATCAGTGGTCCTGCGCCGCGCCGGCGCCGCGCGGGATGCGGACGCTTTCGACCAGGTCCTTGATCTCCTGTGGGGTCTCTTTGGTCATCGACGCCACGATATAGGCGGTGGCGAAGTTGATTGCCGCGCCCACCGCGCCGAAGGAGGTGGACTTGATCGTGCCCAAGAGCGGGTCGGCATCCGTGAACTGGTTGGTGTCCGGGATGAAGAACCAACCCTTGTGCAGGAAGATGTAGATTACGGTGGTGATCAGGCCCGCCAGCATCCCCGCGACCGCGCCGGTGTTGTTGATCTTGGTCGAGAAGATCCCCATCATCAGCGCCGGGAAGATCGAGGCCGCGGCCAGTCCGAAGGCCAGCGCCACGGTCTGCGCGGCAAAGCCCGGCGGGTTGAGCCCCAGATAGGTCGCCACCACGATCGCCGCCGCCATCGCGATCCGGGCCGAGAGAAGTTCGCCCTTTTCGCTGATCTGCGGGTTGATCGAGCCCTTGATGAGGTCGTGGCTGACCGCCGAGGAGATCGCCAGCAGCAGACCGGCAGCGGTGGAGAGCGCGGCGGCGAGACCACCGGCGGCCACCAGGCCGATCACCCAGCCGGGCAGGTTGGCGATTTCCGGGTTGGCCAGAACCAGGATGTCCCGGTTGAAGTTGGTCAACTCGTTGCCTTCCCAGCCATTGGCTTCGGCGCGTTCCTGCATCTCGGGCGAGGCGTCGTTGTAGTACTGGATGCGCCCGTCGCCGTTCTTGTCCTCCCAGCCCAGCAGGCCGGTCTGGGCCCAGGTCTGCATCCAGTCATACTGGGGGTCGGTCTCGATGGTCTCGACCGAGACGGCCTGCGCTTCGGTGCCCTCGGGCCACATCATGTCGGTGATGTTGAGACGTGCCATGGCGCCCACCGCCGGGGCGGTCAGGTAAAGGAGCGCGATGAAGACCAGCGTCCAGCCCGCCGACCAGCGCGCATCGGCCACGCGCGGCACGGTGAAGAAGCGCATGATGACATGCGGCAGACCAGCGGTGCCGATCATCAGCGACAGGGTGAAGAGCACCATGTTGAAGGTGTCGCCATGATGCGCGGTGTATTCCTTGAAGCCCAGCTCGGTCACGATCTGGTCGAGCTTCTGCAAGAGCGGCTCGCCGCTGGCCTGGTGTTCGCCGAAGAGGCCCAGAGCCGGGATCGGGTTGCCGGTCAGTTGCAGCGAGATGAAGATGGCCGGGATGGTATAGGCCATGATCAGCACGCAGTATTGCGCCACCTGGGTGTAGGTCACGCCCTTCATGCCGCCGAACACCGCATAGGCGAAGACCACACAGGCGCCGATCAGCAGGCCGGCGGTGTTGCTGACCTCGAGGAAGCGGCCGAAGGCCACGCCCACGCCGGTCATCTGCCCGATCACGTAGGTGATCGAGGCCACCAGCAGGGCGATCACCGCGACGATGCGGGCCGACTGGCTGTAGAACCGGTCGCCGATGAACTCCGACACGGTGTATTTGCCGAACTTGCGCAGGTAGGGCGCAAGCAGCAGTGCCAGCAGCACATAGCCGCCGGTCCAGCCCATGAGGAAGGTCGAGTTGTCATAGCCGGTGAAGGCGATAAGACCGGCCATCGAGATGAACGAGGCCGCCGACATCCAGTCGGCCGCCGTGGCCATGCCGTTGGTGACCGGGTGAATGCCGCGCCCGGCGGCGTAGAATTCCGATGTGGACCCGGCACGGGCCCAGATCGCGATGCCGATGTAGAGAGCGAAACTCGCGCCCACGAACAGCAGGTTGATGGTAAACTGATCCATTGTCCCCTTGGTCCCTTCTTATTCGTCTTCGACGCCGAATTCGCGGTCGAGCTTGTTCATGCGCCAGGCGTAGAAAAAGATCAGCGCCAGGAACACCAGGATCGAGCCTTGCTGCGCGAACCAGAAGCCCAGGTCCGTGCCACCCACCTTGATGCCGGAAATCAGCGGGCGCAGCAGGATGCCGAACCCGAACGAGACCAGCGCCCAGATGACGAGGCTGATCAGAATCATCCGCACATTCGCCTTCCAATAGCCCTTGTCGGCCTCGGCGATCTGTTCGGCACTACGAGATTGGTCCGCCATGGTGGTTCCTCCTTCTTCCCTCTCGAAAAAGGCCCGCCAAGTTGCGGCGGGCCCGGCTTTTCGGACCTCAGTCCATGACGCCCCGGACAATCCCGGACATCTCGGCGGCGATGCCGTCGATCTTCCCCATGGCGTCGATCTTCTTCAGAACGCCCTTGTCCGCGTAATAGGCAATGAGCGGCGCGGTCTGGGCGTGGTAGGCCTCGAGACGGCTGGCCACCGTCTCGGCGTTGTCGTCGGCGCGGCGCTTCATCTCGGTGCTGCCGCATTTGTCGCAGACCCCGGCCACCTTCGGCGGCTTGAAGCTGTCGTGATAGCCCTCGCCGCAGCTGCCGCAGGTGAAGCGGCCCGAGATGCGCTCGACCATGGCCGCGTCCTCGACCTCGAGGCTGATCGCGGCGTTGATCTTCTGGCCGGTTTCGGCCAGCAGCGCGTCCAGCGCCTCGGCCTGCACGGTGGTGCGGGGAAAGCCGTCGAGGATCACGCCCCGGGCGCAGTCGGGTTCGGCCAGCCGGTCGCGCAGGATCGCGATCACGATCTCGTCCGAGACCAGCGCACCTGCCTCCATCACCGCCTTGGCCTGGCGCCCGGCCTCGGTGCCCTGCGCCACGGCGGCGCGCAGCAGGTCGCCGGTCGAAAGCTGCACCAACCCGAAGTCCTGTTCCAGCATCCGCGCCTGGGTGCCCTTGCCGGCGCCCGGAGGGCCCAGCAGGATCAGCACGGCGGGGGTGGTCATCACATCCGTTGTCATGTCCCGTCCTCCCTCAGGTCTCGGCCCGGTTGGCGATCAGGTCATCGACCACCGCCGGTTCGGCCAGGGTCGAGGTGTCGCCCAGGCTGCCGGTGTCGTTCTCGGCGATCTTGCGCAGGATGCGGCGCATGATCTTGCCCGATCGCGTCTTGGGCAGGCCCGGCGCCCACTGGATCACATCCGGCGTGGCGATCGGGCCGATCTCGGTGCGGACCCATTTGCGCAGCGCCTGGCGCAGCTCCTCGCTGGGTTCCTGGTCGTTCATCAGAGTGACGTAGCAATAGATGCCCTGGCCCTTGATGTCGTGCGGATAGCCCACCACGGCGGCCTCGGCCACGGCGGCATGGGCGACCAGCGCCGATTCCACCTCGGCCGTGCCCATGCGGTGGCCCGAGACGTTGATGACGTCATCGACGCGCCCGGTGATCCAGTAATCGCCATCGGCGTCGCGGCGGCAGCCGTCACCGGCGAAGTAATAGCCCTTGTAGTCGCTGAAATAGGTCTTTTCGAAGCGCTCGTGATCGCCCCAGACGGTGCGCATCTGCCCCGGCCAGCTGTCGGCGATGCAGAGCACGCCCTCGACCGCGTTGCCCTCGATCACTTCGCCCGATTGCGGGTCCAGCACCACCGGCTTGACGCCGAAAAAGGGCTTCATCGCCGCGCCCGGCTTGGTTGCGTGGGCGCCGGGCAGGGGGGTCATCATGTGGCCGCCGGTCTCGGTCTGCCACCAGGTGTCCACGATCGGGCATCTGCCCTTGCCGACCACGTCGTTGTACCAGTTCCACGCCTCGGGATTGATCGGCTCGCCGACCGTGCCCAGGATGCGCAGGCTGGAGAGGTCGTGCTTTTCCACCGGCTCGTTGCCCTGGCCCATCAGCGCGCGCAGCGCGGTGGGCGCGGTATAGAACTGGTTGACCTTGTGCTTGGCGCAGACCTGCCAGAAGCGGCCCGCGTCGGGGTGGGTGGGCACGCCCTCGAACATCAGCGTGGTCGCGCCGTTGGCCAGCGGGCCATAGACGATATAGCTGTGCCCCGTGACCCAGCCCACGTCGGCGGTGCACCAGAACACCTCGCCATCGTGGTAGTCGAAAGTGTATTTGTGCGTCATCGAGGCATAGACCAGGTAGCCGCCCGAACTGTGCACAACGCCCTTCGGCTGGCCGGTCGAGCCGGAGGTGTAGAGGATGAACAACGGGTCCTCGGCGTTCATTTCGGCCGGCTTGCAGTAATCTGACGCCTCCAGCGCCATCTCGTTGTAGTCGTAGTCGCGCCCGTCCACCCAGGTGGTCTGCTCGCCGGTGCGCTTGACCACGAGGCACTTGACCGTGTCCTTGCAGTGCAACAGCGCCGCGTCGGTGTTGGATTTCAGCGCCGTCTTGCGGCCGCCGCGGGGGGCGTAGTCGGCGGTGATGACCACCTTGGCGTCGCAGCCGTTGATCCGCGCGCCCAGCGCGTCGGGCGAGAAGCCGGCAAAGACGATGGAATGGATCGCGCCGATCCGGGCGCAGGCCAGCATGGCATAGGCGGCCTCGGGGATCATGGGCAGGTAGATGATGACCCGGTCGCCCTTGCGCACGCCCATGGTCTCGAGGATATTGGCCATCCGGCAGACGCGGCGGTGCAGGTCGTTGTAGGAGATCGACTGCGCCTGGTCGTTGGGATCGTCCGGCTCCCAGATGATCGCGGTCTGGTTGCCGCGGGTCGCGAGATGGCGGTCGATGCAGTTCGCCGAGACGTTCAGGGTGCCGTCCTCGAACCACTTGATGTCGACATTGCCGGGCGCGAAGCTGGTGTTCTTGACCTTGGTAAAGGGCGTGATCCACTCGATGCGCTTGCCATGCTCGGCCCAGAACCCGTCGGGGTCGGACATCGAGGCGGCATACATCCGGTCATACTCGGCCGCGTCGATATGGGCGCGGGCCACCATGTCGTCGGACGGCGGATAGACCTTGGTCTCGGTGGTGTCTGTCATAAGAGGCTCCTCCCCCTGAAGATGTCGTTCCAATCCCCGAGTCGCTGCCCCGGTGGGCCCGACTCTCTCGAGATGGATAATACGCCAAGTTGCAAATTTGTGAATAAAAGCCCGTAATGAAACGATTTACTTGTAAATGTTTTTCTGGTTTTCGCGACGCTGTGTAAACTTTTCGATCCAAGTTACAAATACCGCTGACTCCTTGGGCAATTACCTGTCAAAGCCGCCTTCCGTCGGGGCATGTGGCAAAGCCCGCCAAGCCCGTTTTCGGATCGTTTCGCGCCAGCCGGGCGGTGTGACATATTGTTTCGGCATACGTTTGCATACCGCTTTTCCGGGCGCGTCCCCGCCCGTCGGTCCCGCGCCTGGCCCGGGCGTGGGCTTGGCAGATGGGCCCCCCCGCGTTAGCGTTCCCCCCCAATCGGGCGGAGGACCTCGCCCGAGCTAACAGGAGGAGCAACATGAACAAGAACAAGTATTTCACCGGCGTTGCCGCAGCGGCGCTGTGTGTCGCGCTGGTCGGCGAGGCGGCTGCGACCGAGTGGAACGCCTCGGTCTGGGGCAAGCGCCGCGCCTTTACCGAGCATGTCGAGAAACTGGCCGAGCTGGTCAGCGAGAAGACCGGCGGCGAGTTCACCATCAACGTGAGCTATGGCGGGCTCAGCAAGCCGCGCGAGAATCTCGACGGCATCTCCATCGGCGCCTTCGAGATGGCCCAGTTCTGCGCCGGCTATCACCGCGACAAGAACCGCGCGATCACGGTGCTCGAGCTGCCCTTCCTCGGCGTCGAGAACCTCGACCAGGAGGTGGCGGTGAGCCACGCGCTCTATGAGCACCCGGCCGTGCAGGAGGAGATGGCGCAGTGGAACGCCAAGCTGCTGATGACTTCGCCCATGCCGCAATACAACATCGTCGGCACCGGCGAGCCGCGCGACACGCTTGCGGAGATGGACGGCATGCGCGTGCGCGCCACCGGGGGCTTGGGCGAGGCCTTCTCCGCCGTGGGCGGCGTGCCCACCTCGGTGCCCGCGACCGACGCCTATCAGGCGATGGAGTCGGGCGTCGTGGACACCGTGGCCTTCGCCCAGCACGCGCATCTGAGCTTCGGCACGATCAACCAGGCCGACTGGTGGACCGCGAACCTGAACCCCGGCACGGTCAATTGCCCGGTCGTGGTCAATATCGACGCCTACGAGGCGCTGTCCGACGAGCACCGCGCGGCGCTGGACGAGTCGGTGGACGAGGCGATCGACCACTATCTCGCCAATTATGCCGAGCTTCTGGAACGCTGGGACCAGGTGCTGGAGGAAAAGGGCGTCGAGAAGGTGACGATCTCGGACGAGGTGCTGTCCGAGTTCCGGGCCACCGCCGCCGATCCGGCACGCGAGGCCTGGATCGCCGACATGACCGAGGCGGGGCTGCCCGCGCAGGAGCTCTACGACCTGGTCGTCGAGACGCTCGACAAGGCCAAGATGTCCAACTGATCGAGGCGCCCCGGGCGGCCCTGCGTCGCCCGGAACGCACATACTTGTAACCGGACGGGAAAAGGGGGAGCGCGATGGCTGGCGCCTCGCCGGTGCTCGAGGATGGCTCGCTTCTGAGCCGCCTTGACCAGAGATTGCTGCGGCTGGAACGGGTCTTCGCCCTCCTGTCGGGGCTGGCGATTTTTTCGCTGATGTTCATGGCCGTGTGGTCGGTGGTGGGGCGGAAGTTCTTCAACGCGCCCCTGCCGGGCTACGTGGACTGGATCGAGATGGCGATGCCCTTCATCGCCTTCCTGGGCATCGCGTATGTGCAGCGCGACGGCACCCATATCCGCATGGACCTGGTGATCGGGCGGCTTGGAGGCCGTGCGCTGTGGCTGGCCGAGCTGGTCTCGGTCCTGCTGATCCTGGTGCTGATCCTGGCGCTGATCTGGGGCAGTTGGGCGCATTTCGACCGCTCCTTCGATTTCGGCTCCAAGTGGTGGAGCCGCGACAGTTCGATCGACATCGGCCTGCCGATCTGGCCGGCCAAGCTGGTGGTGCCGGTGGCGTTCTCGGTGCTGGTGGCACGGCTGCTGATCCAGGTCTGGGGCTATGGCCGGGCGCTGGTTCTGGGGCTGGCCTCGCCGGTCGCGGTGCCGCTGATCCGCTCGGTCGAAGAGACCGCGCGGGCCGAGGCCGAGCTTCTGGATGGACATGACTGATGGACCCTATTGACATCGGATTGTGGGTCACCGGCGGAATGCTGGTGATGGTCGTCCTCGGCATGCGCGTGGCCTTCGCCGCGGGGCTGGCCGGGTTCGTCGGACTGGTGCTGATCTTCTGGTCGAAGCGCCAGTTCGGCATGGAGCACCTGGGCTGGGCGCTGACCGTCGGGGTCAAGACGGCGGGGCAGGTGCCCCATTCCAAGGTCTCCAGCCAGGCGCTCAGCCTGATCCCGACCTTCATCCTGATCGGCTATCTCGCCTATTACGCGGGGCTGACCCGCGCGCTCTTCGAGGCGGCGAAACGCTGGATTGCCTGGCTGCCGGGGGGGCTGGCGGTCTCGACCGTCTTCGCGACCGCCGGCTTTGCCGCCGTCTCGGGCGCCAGCGTCGCCACGGCGGCGGTCTTTGCCCGGATCGCCATCCCCGAAATGCTCAAGATCGGCTACAACAAGCCCTTCGCGGCGGGCGTGGTGGCCGCCGGCGGCACGCTGGCCTCGCTGATCCCGCCCTCGGCCATCCTGGTGATCTATGCCATCATCGTGGAACAGGACGTGGGCAAGCTGCTGCTGGCGGGTTTCGTGCCGGGCGCCTTCTCGGCGCTGGTCTATGCCACGCTGATCGTGGGCATCGCGGTGATCTTCAAATCGGTGGGCCCGCCGGTCACCGGCTTCACCTGGGGCCAACGCTTTGCCAGCCTGCCTGCGGCGCTGCCCATCGTGGCGGTGGTCGTCATCATCATCTTCTTCGTCTACAACCCCTTCGGCGACGCCTGGGGCACGCCGACCGAGGGCGGGGCCATCGGGGCCTTCATCGTTCTCCTCATGGCGCTCTGGCGCGGGATGCGCTGGACCGAGCTGAAATCGGCGCTGATCGAGACCGCGAAACTCACGGTGATGATCTTCACCATCATCTGGGGCGTGCTGATCTATGTCCGCTTCCTGGGCTTCGCCGATCTGCCGGGGGCGTTTGCCGACTGGATCACCTCGCTCGAGATGTCGCCGATGCTGATCCTGGTCTGCATCCTGCTGGCCTATGCGGTGCTGGGCATGTTCATGGACGCGATCGGGATGCTGCTCTTGACCCTGCCGGTGGTCTATCCGGCGGTGATGGCGCTGAACGGGGGCGAGACGGTGTCGGCGGCGGACAGCGCCTTCGGAATGTCGGGGCCGATGTGCGCGATCTGGTTCGGCATCCTGGTGGTGAAGATGGCCGAGTTCTGCCTCATCACGCCGCCCATCGGGCTCAACTGCTTCGTGGTGGCCGGCGTTCGCCCGGACCTGACCGTTCAGGACGTGTTCAAGGGGGTGACGCCGTTCTTCATCGCCGACGCGGTGACCATCGCGCTCCTGGTGGCGTTTCCGGCCATCGTGCTCTGGCTTCCGTCGCTGGCGGGGTGACGACCTGTGGTGACGTGCTCGGGCGACGGATCCGCTTCGCCCGATTTTTTCGGTAAGCCACTAAAACAATAGTGTTTCTTGACGTTTCCTGATGTGATCTAGCTGAACGAGGGCAGGTCGCGTTCACGGGTCCAGGGCGGCCGTCCAAGGCGAAGGAAAGGAAAGAGATGTTACTGTCATTTGCGCTCTACCGGAGCAGATCCAAGCGCCGGATCGACGAGAAACTGGTCGTGGACATTCTCGCCGCCAGCGCGCGAAACAACCCGAACGAAGGGTTGACCGGGTTCCTGCATACGGATCAAGATTGCTTCCTCCAGTATCTCGAAGGCCCGCCCGGTCCCTTGTTCCGTCTTCTCGCCCGTATCGCCGAGGACCGCCGTCACACGGATTTCCAGATTCTGGCCGAGGGAGAGTTGGAGGAGCGCCTCTTCCCGGATTGGGACATGGGCCAGATCAACAAGCATCACATGCCGCGAGAGGGGCTGGTGGCCGCCCAGACATGGCTGTCGCCCGATCCCGACATCGACGCATTGCCGCTGATCCGCGCCTTTGCGATGCATGGCCAGAAACTCGGCGGGATCGAGATTAGCGAGGTGGCCTAGGCGGCCACGCCGGGCCGCCCGGCCGCCGCGACAGGGAGTTGAAGGCAGACGCGCGGGCGGCTGCGTGCGGCGCGTCAGTTCGCGTCCCTGACAAGCCTCATGCCCAAATGGGCGGGCGGCGTGCCCACCGCGCAGCCGCCGCGGGCCGGATCACGGATCAGGTAGGACATGGCTGCCAAGTGTTCGCCGCCGACGAAGAAGGCCGGGCAGCGGGCAGGGTCGATGCCCTGGGACGCCCCGGCGTAACAGTCCTGGGTCCATTCCCAGACACTGCCGTCGAGATCCGCGATCCCCTCGGGCGAGGTCGAGAAACTGCCTTGCGGTTTCAGTGCGCGCGGGGCGAGGCCCTCGGTCAGGTAGCTCGAGGCCCATGTGAGCGACGGGCCGGTGAAGAGCGGATCGGCGTGTTCCGGCAGCACAGAGGCGGCCATTGCATCCCATTCCGGGGCCGTGGGCAGGCGAAAACCGCCGCCCGTGACATCGTTTATCCAGGCGATGTATTCCTGCACATCGACATGGCTGAGCCCGGTGGCCGGCGTTGTCGCCGGATCCTGGTCGGGCCGGGTGCGCAGCGCGAGGGTGCAGCCGCCCTGGTCGTGGCATGCATTCCATTCGGCAATCGTGACCTCGTGGCGCTGCGCCTGAAGGGCGCGGCCGTCGGCCAGGATCACCGGGCGGTCTGCCATCTCGGGCAGGAAAGCAGGGTCGGGAGGGCGCTGAGAAGACGCCCCCCCCGATGAGGCCCGCCGCCACGAGACCGACTGTCACAAGACCAAGGGACGCTTTGGCTTTGACCGGAAGGGTCGAGGCGGAGGGCATGGGTGGTGTCCTTTTTCTGCCGTGGTTGGGTCAGGTCGCGAAGCTGCGCGGGGCGACAACCTGTTCCATCAGATCGTTGTCCCACTGGCCCTCGACCACGAAATGCGCGGTGGCCCCCAGCATCACGCCCTCGCACGGGT
>DOIS01000049.1:10518-12608 GCA_003511785.1 Paracoccaceae bacterium | reverse complement strand
CGGCGCGTTGCGGTCCCAGACCTGCATCCGCTCCAGACCCAGCCATTTGCGCTTGAGTTCATAGTAGCGGTGCGAGAGGCGCGGATAGGCCTTGACCACCGCCTCGCGCAGCGCCTCGACCACCTCGGGTTCCACGTCGTTCGAGAGGTGCCGGGCCATCTGCGCGCTGGGCATCCCGCGCCAGCGGTCGATCACCTCCTTCTCCTTGGCCTGGGTGTTGTGGACCCGGGCGAAGGTGCGGATGTTCTCGCCGAAGACCCGCGCCAGCTCGCGCGCGGCGGCCTCGCGCCGGTCGCGCTCGGGATCGGTCAGCAGGTTGAGCGTGCCCTCGATGCCCAGCTCTTCGCCGTCCACGTCGAAGGACAGCCCGGCGATGGTCTCGTCGAAGAGCCGTTCCCAGGCGTCGCCGACCACGCCCATGTCGTGCAGGAACTTCTCCAGTTCGTCCGACAGCTGATAGGGCTGCATGGCGCGGATGCGGCGGAACACCGGAGCATAGCGCGCCAGTTCCTCGTTGCGCGCAAGACGCTCCTGCAACGCCTCCTCGGGGATGCGATTCAGCTCGAGCGTGAAGAACACCAACGGCGTGGTGTAGGTGGTGATCTTCTCCTGGCAGTCGCTGAGGAACTTGGCCCGGCCCGCATCGGTGGTCTGCTGGTGATAGCGCAAGCCCGCGAAGGACATGACGCGGCCCGCCACCTGCGTGATCCGCTCGTCGCGCTGCACGCAGGTCAGCAACTCGTCGGCGTTCAGATCGGCCAGCCTGCCCTCGTAGTCGGAGGCGAAACGCGCGCATTCGGCCTCCAGCCAGTCCAGGTCACGCTTCAGCTCCGGCGCGTCCTCGCCCGCGTAGAGATCGCTCAGATCCCATTCGGGCAGGTCGCCCAGCGGCTGGTCGCCCGAGGGGGCGTTGGCGTCGCGGACGGGGTGGGACAGGTGCAGCATCGGGTATCCTTTTCTCGGGGCTCAAGTGCGGCAGTTTCGCCCATACCTAGGGCGCGGCCGGGGCGATCACAACCCGGCGAGTTGGGGGGCGGGGGGCTGGGCGCGGGCGGCAAACCCACTAGGATCCGCGCATCGCTCCTGAAAGGTCCGCCATGAAACACGCGCTTTTTCTCGCCGCCCTGCTGACCCTGCCCCTGGCCGCACCCGCCGCCGCCGATACCGCGCCCACGCGCGCCGAGATCCAGGAGGCCGTGACCCAGTCGGGCGGGATCGACAGCCGGGCGCGGAAATACCAGGGCAGCCAGGCCGGGCGCCGCTAGGGGCGCGCGGGCGCGTCTGCCGCGGCGGCGCATTGCTCGGGCTCCACATGGCCACGCCGTGAGAGCCACCGTGCCACCAGCAGGCAGGCCAGCGCCCAACACGCGCCCGCCAGCCATCCCGCCAGCACGTCGGTGGGCCAGTGCACGCCCAGATAGACCCGGCTGACCCCCACCAGCAGCGTGATGAGCACCGCCACCGACAGCATGTAGATCTTCTGCCGCCGGTAAGGCAGCACCCGCGCGATCAAAACGCCGAGGGTCAGGTAGGTGACCGCCGCCATCATCGAGTGTCCCGAGGGAAAGCTCGCCGTGTAGACCATCGAGCCATGCGGCACCAGTTCGGGCCGCGGCCGGTCGAAGACCTCCTTGCCCAGGGTGGAAAGCGCGATGCCGCCGCCCACGGCGACCAGCACGAACAGCACCGTGCCCCAATGCCGGCGCAGCAGGAAGAAGCCCGCCGCCACCAGCGTGGCCAGTGTCAGCACCGCGACCCCGCCCAAAGCGGTGTAATCGCGCAGGATTTCCTGCAGATACTCCGGCCCGCGCGGCTGCGACAGGTCGCCCGGCACCCGCATCCACAGCAGGATGTCGCGGTCGAGGCTTTGCGTCGCGCCCTCGATCACCTCGTCGGTCAACTCCGCCAACGCCCAGATCGCGGTCACGATCAGCGCCATGACGGCAAGCGAGGCGGTCTCGACGTTCTGACGCAACCAGGCGAGGGGGGCGGAGATGTCCTGTCTCATGCCCGGTCAACCCGTGCGCGGCGCCGGGGTTCCGTCAGCCGTACACCCGTAGCATCTCGTTCAGATCGTCGAGTGTGTTGAT
>DOIS01000049.1:0-10160 GCA_003511785.1 Paracoccaceae bacterium | reverse complement strand
TCGTCGGGCGGCTTGTCCCGGCGCCAGCGCGCCATGCGCGGAAAGCGCAGGGCCACGCCGGACTTGTGGCGCGGGCTGGCCTGGATGCCCTCGAAGGCGATCCCGAAGACCAGTTCGGGCGTGACCTGGCGCACGGGGCCGAATTTCTGCACCGTGTTGCGCCGCACCCAATGGGTGATCTGGCGGAACTCGGCGTCCGTGAGGCCGGAATAGGCCTTGGTGAAGGGCACCAGGTCGCTGCCCGCGCGCACGGCGAAGGTGAAATCGGTGAACAGGTTGGCCCGCCGCCCGCTGCCCGGCTGGGCATAGAGCATCACCGCGTCGATGCTCAGCGGGTCGAGCTTCCATTTCCACCAGTCGCCGCGCTTACGGCCCACGTGATAGGGGCTCTCAAGCGCCTTCAGCATCACGCCCTCGGGGCGGTGGTCGCGGGCGCTGGCGCGCTGGGTGGCGAGGTCGTCCCAGGTGGCGAAATCGAGCCCGCGCGACAGGTGCAGTGGCGCCTCGGCGGGCAGATCGGCCAGCGCCGCGTCGAGCTGCGCGCGACGCTCCGCGAAGGGTGCGGCGCGCAGGTCGCACCCCTGCCATTCCAGCAGGTCGTAAGCCAGGAGGATCACCGGCGCCTCGGTCAGCAGTTTCTTCGGCACCGTCTTTCTGCCCAGACGTTTTTGCAGATCGGCGAAAGACATCGGCATATCGCCATCCCAGGCCAGCAACTCGCCGTCGAGCACCGTCCCGTCCGGCAGGAAATCCGCCGCCCGCGCCAGTTCGGGAAAGCGGTGGGTGATCAGCTCCTCGCCGCGCGACCACAGGTGATGGGCGCCCTCGCGCCGCACCAGTTGCGCACGGATGCCGTCCCATTTCCATTCCGCGTGCCAGTCGTCCGGCGCACCCAGCGCCTCGGGGCCCTCGTCCAGCGCATGGGCCAGGCAGAACGGATAGGGGCGCGCGGCGTCCGCCTCGGCATCCTCGGCCTCGATCAGCCGGTGCCAGTCGGTTGTGGCGGGCGTTCAGTCGCCCATCAGCCGATGCGCCAGCGCGGCCTCCTCCTGGCCGGTGACGCGGGCGAGCGCGCGGGTCATCAGCTTCTGGCTCACGCCCACGCGAAAGCCGCCGGTGACCAGCTTGTCGAACAACAGCCGCTGGGTCGCGTCGAGTTGGTCCCAGGCGTCCAGAATGGCGGGTTTCTTCTCGTCGTCGGGCAGATGAGCTATGCCCTGCAAGTATTTGATCCAGTGGGACAAAGACTTGCCCTCCACCGGCTCTCCCTCGGGCAAGAGCAGCGCGATGGTCTCGGCCAGGTCGCCCACGATGGAATAGCTCTCCTCCACCAGCCAGTCGGGCAGGCCCGCCCGCTCCCCGGCCCAGGCCCGCAGCCGTGCGGCGGACACCAGCCGCTTGGGCCGACGCCCGGTGAACAGCGCCAGCGTCCAGAGCCGGTCGTCCTCGGGCGCCTGTTCCAGATACTCGGCCAGCGCGGCGACCTTCTCGGTGGTCCGTGTGGTGGCGTCGAGCCGGGTGAAGAGCGCGGCGAAATCCTTCATGCCTCGGCCTCCGTCACCGCGTCATCCTCGACCTCGCCGCCGAACTCGGTGGGCACGACCTGCGCGTTCAGCCCCTTGTCGCACAGCCAGCGCGTGAAGTTCTCCGTGTAACCATGCGTGACATAGACGTTTTCCGCTTTGGTCTGGTCTATTGCCCAATTCAGCCCGGCCCAGTCGGCATGGTCCGATACGACGAACCCCCGGTCCACCGCGCGGCGCCTGCGCACCCCGCGCAGCCGCATCCAGCCCGAGGCGAAGCCGTTCGAGGACGGCCCGAAGTGCCGCGCCCAGCGCGAACCCAGCGCCGAGGGCGGCGCCAGCAGCAGCGCGCCGGGGTAGGCGTCCGGGTCGGTCTCGGGGGTCACGCGGACCGTCTCGGGCAGGGAGAGCCCCTGCGCGCGCAGCGCAGCGTTGGTGGCCTCGACCGCGCCATGGGTCAGGATCGGGCCGATGGAGGGGTCGAGCAGGGTCAGCAGCCGCAGCGCCTTGCCCAGCGCATAGGCGCCCAGCACCGGCCGCCGCCCGGCGGCGAGGCTGTCCTTCCACCAGCCGTTCAACTCGGCCGCGACCTGATCGCGGTCGGGCCAGCGAAAGACCGGCAGGCCGAAAGTGCTCTCGGTCACGAAATGCTGGCATTCCACCGGCTCGAAGGGCTCGGACAGCCCGTCGGGCGCGACCTTGTAATCGCCGGAGACCACCCAGACCTCGCCGCCGCGCGCCACGCGGATCTGCGCCGAGCCGGGCACATGGCCCGCCGGGTGGAAGCAGACGGTGACGCCGCCGATCTCGCGCGGCTCGCCATAGGCGAGCGTCCCCAGCCGGATGTCGCCCAGCCGGTGCCGCAGCACCGGGGCGGCGGCATGGGGCGCCAGATAGGCGCCGTGCCCCTCGCGCGCATGATCGGCATGGCCGTGGGTGATGAGCGCACGGGCCACCGGGCGCCAGGGGTCGATATGAAACCCGCCCTCGGGACAATGGATGCCCTCGGGCGTGAAGATCAGGAGCGGGTCACGGGCCATTCCCTCGAGATAGGGTGCGCGCGGCGCGGTGGAAGGGTTAACCGCTGCCGGTGGATGAAGAGCGCCGCGCAGGGCGCGGATGGAACGGGGAAATCCCGGGCCGAGGCGGGGCCGCGCCGGGCGCGGGTGTCAACCTTTGTGACCGAAGGGTTGATCCTCATGCATCACATGAAGAAACAGACATAACCTACGGAAAACACGTCACTCTCCGGCAAACAGCATCGCCATCCGGTCGAAGATCGGCCCGCGCACCTCGGGCGGGTCCATCAGCACCTCGTGCCGTCCGCCCTCGATCACGTCCAGCCGTCCGCGCGTCCAGGTCTGCATCCGCGCATAGATGCGCGGCACGTCGACAATGGCCTCGTCGCTGCCCAGGAAGGTGACGCAGCGCAGATCGGGAGAGGCACGGCGCGCCAGCGCGCGGGTCTCGTTCACCGCCTCGCGCAGCCAGTGCAGCGTCGGCCCGCCCAGCGCCAGCTCGGGCACCGCCTCGATCTGGTCGCGCATCATCTGGTACATCTCCGGGTCGCGGGTCAGGGTGTTGCCCTTGAAATCGGCCCATTCCACGTAAGGTTCGAACCGGGTCGAGGGCGAGAGCGTCAGGCCGCGCCCCAGAAGCGGGCCGCCATAGATCACGCCCATGGCCATGAACTTCATCGCGCGGCCGAAATGAATGCCCCACATCGGCCCCGAGAAGGCGGCAGCCTGCACGCCCAGCCCCTCCATCACCGCGCGCAGCCCGATGCAGCCGCCCATGGAGTGGGCCAGCAGGTAATGCGGGCGCGGCAGGTCCAGCCCGCGCGCCGCGCGCAGCATCGCCGCCACGTCCTTCTGGTAGTCGGAAAAGCGCAGCACATGGCCCAGCCGCGCGTCGCCGGTCAGCCGGTCGGCCAGCCCCTGGCCGCGCCAGTCAACCGCCAGCGTGGCAAAGCCGCGCGCGGAAAGATGGCGCGCGGCATCGCCGTATTTCTCGATATACTCGGTGCGCCCGGGAAACAGCAGCACCGTGCCCCGCGCCCCCTCCGCCGGCCAGGCGGCGACCCGGATGCGCACCCCGTCCGAGCACTCCATCCAGTAGGCCGCCCCGCCCGGCGGGCCCTGCGCCAGGTCGGCGTGGAAGGGGGCCGGGGTCAGCGGCATCAGGCCAGGGCCGAGGCCAGTTTCATCGCCAGCCCCATGTCGCCGTCCACCGACAGCTTGCCCGACATGAAGGCCGAAGTGGGGTTCATCTCGCCGTCCATCATCGCCTGGAAGGTCTCGGAATCGGCGGTCAGGGTCACGTCGGCGGCGTCGTCGCCCACCCGCGCGCCGGCGGAATCGAGCATGATCGAGCCTTCGTCGGTGATGACGAATTTCACGGTGCCGTCGTCGATCCCGCCATCGGTCTTCTCATTGAGCTTGGCGGCGGCCTGTTCGAGAGTGTCGCTCATCTGTCTGGTCCTTGTTGGAAATGACACGGTTCCGTGTCTGGAAATCATCGGTGACGGCGTTACACTATCCACGTGATGCGTTTTGAGAACCCCTTCCGCCCAGGTATCGTCGCGGCCATCGCGCTTTTCCTGGGATATGCGGCGCCGCTGGCCGCGCAAGAGGCGCCCGCACCGGGCGCCGCCGTGACGCAGACGCAACCGGCGCCGGACAGCCGGGACGCCGAGGCCCTGCTCGAGCAGCTGGCCCAGGCCGACCCGGCCGAGGCCAAGCGGATCGACCGCCAGTTGCAGGCGCTCTGGCGGCAGAGCGGCTCGCCGGCGATGGACCTGCTGTTCAAGCGCGGGCGTGAGGCGCTGGAGGCGGGCGACACCGCCGCCGCGATCGAGCATCTCACCGCGCTCACCGATCACGCGCCGGGTTTCGCCGAGGGCTGGCTGGCCCGTGCCAGCGCCTATTTCCAGGCCGAGCTTCACGGCCCTGCCCTGGCCGACCTGGAACGCGCGCTGGCCTTGAACCCGATGAATTACAACGCCATCTTCGGCCTGGGCTCGATCCTCGAGACCTTCGGCGCCGAGAAACTGGCGCATGACGCCTATATGCGGGTTCGCGCTATACATCCCCATCACGAGGACGCAGGCAAGGCGCTGGAGCGTCTGGGCCCGCGCGTCGGCAGTCAGACACTGTAATCACCGCGCGAGCAGGCGGAGGCAACATGGCCGGGACATCTCGGATCGTGGCCGTTCTGGGCCCGACAAACACCGGCAAGACGCATTACGCCATCGAACGGATGCTGGGCTATCGCACCGGGGTGATCGGCCTGCCGCTGCGTCTCTTGGCGCGCGAGGTCTATGACCGGATCGTGGCCGCGCGCGGGCCGTCGGTTGTGGCGCTTGTCACCGGCGAGGAACGCATCGTGCCGCCGCGCACGCAATACTGGGTCTGCACGGTCGAGGCGATGCCAGAGGGGTTGGGTGCCGATTTCGTGGCCATCGACGAGATCCAGCTCTGTGCCGATCCCGAGCGGGGCCATGTCTTCACCGACCGGCTGCTGCGCGCGCGGGGCCAGCACGAGACGTTGTTCATGGGCTCGGACACCATGCAGGGGCCCATTCGCGCGCTGGTGCCGGAGGCGCAGTTCATGCGCCGCGAGCGGATGTCGCAACTTGTCTACACAGGTTCGAAAAAGATAACCCGGATGCCCCCGCGCAGCGCGATCGTGGGGTTTTCGGTTGAGAATGTCTGTGCCATCGCCGAACTGATCCGCCGTCAGAAGGGCGGCGCCGCGGTGGTGATGGGGGCGCTTTCCCCGCGCACGCGCAACGCGCAGGTGGCGCTCTATCAGAATGGCGAGGTCGATTACCTGGTGGCCACCGACGCCATCGGCATGGGGCTGAACCTGGACATCGACCACGTGGCGTTCTCCGCCTTGTCCAAGTTCGACGGCCGGCGAATGCGCCCGCTGGCGCCCAACGAGTTGGCCCAGATCGCGGGCCGGGCGGGGCGGGGCATGTCGAACGGCACCTTCGGCGTCACCGGCGAGGCGCGGCCGCTGGAGGAGGGGGTGGCGCAGGCGATCATGGATCACCGCTTCACGCCGCTGCAAAAGCTCAACTGGCGCAGCGCGGCGCTGGATTTCGGCTCGGTCGAGCGGCTGGTCCGGTCGCTGGAGGTGGCGCCCGACGATCTGCACCTGGTGCGCGCGCGCGAGGCCGACGATCTGGGCGCGCTGAAATCGCTGTCCCAGGTGGCCGAGGTGGCGGCGCGGGCCAGCGACCCGGCCTCGGTGCGGCTGCTCTGGGACGTGTGCCGAATCCCCGATTTCCGCGGCATCAGCCATGCCGAACATGCCGGGGTGTCCGAGGTGATCTTCGGCCACCTGCACCAGCGCGGCGCGATCCCCGACGACTTCATGGCGCGGCAAATTCGCCGCATCGACCGAACCGACGGGGGCATTGATGCGTTGTCCAAGCGTCTGGCCCATATCCGCACCTGGACTTATGTCGCGCAGCGCCGGGGGTGGGTCGGGGACGAAAGCCATTGGCGCGAGGAAACCCGCGCTGTAGAAGACAGGGTGTCGGACGCGCTGCACGGTGCCCTGACGCAGAGATTTGTGGACCGGCGCACATCCGTTTTGCTGCGCCGGCTCAAGCAGAAGGAGGCCCTCTTGGCCGATGTGAACGACAAGGGTGAAGTGACCGTCGAGGGCGAATTCGTCGGTCGGCTGGAAGGGTTCCGGTTCTCGCCGGACAAATCGGCGCAGGGGGCCGAGGCGAAGACGCTGAAATCGGCGTCCCTGCAGGCGCTGGCGCCGCATTTCCACCTGCGCGCCGGCCGCTTCTACAACGCGCCCGATACCGAGATCGATTTCACCGAGCAGGGCGGGCTCATGTGGGGCGAGGCCGCAGTGGGCAAGCTCACCGCCGGGGCCGAGCCCTTGAAGCCTCAGGTCGAGGTATTCGTCGATGACGAGGCCGGGCCGGAGGTGGCGCAGAAGGTGCAGCGCCGCTTGCAGCATTTCATCGATCGCAAGGTGGCCGCTCTGTTCGAGCCGCTGGTCAACATGCAGCGCGACGAGACCCTGACCGGGCTGGCGCGGGGCTTCGCCTTCCGCATGGTCGAGGCTCTGGGGGTGCTGCCGCGCTCGGAGGTGGCCCAGGAGGTCAAGGATCTCGATCAGGAGGCGCGGGGTGCATTGCGCAAGCACGGCATCCGCTTCGGGCAATACACGATATTCATGCCGCTTCTGCTGAAGCCCGCGCCGACGCGGCTGCGGCTGGTGCTGTGGTCGCTGGCCCAGGGCTTGCAGGAATTTCCCGAGGCGCCGCCGCCGGGACTGGTGACCGTTCCCACGGCGAAGGACGCGCCCGAGGGCTATCACGAGAAGGCCGGCTATCGCGCCGCGGGCGAGCGCGCGATCCGCATCGACATGCTGGAGCGGCTGGCCGACATGCTGCGCGACCAGGACAGCCGGGGCGGGTTCGAGGCCACGCCCGACATGCTGTCGATCACCGGCATGACGCTGGAACAGTTCGCCGACCTGATGGGCGGGCTGGGCTACAAGGCCGAGCGCGGCGAGCGGGTCAAGGTCAAGCCCGTCGACGAGGTGGTGACCGACGATCCCGCGCCCGAAGTGCCGACCTCCGCCGACATCGTGTCGGACGCGCCCGCCGATCTGCCGCCCGAGGCAAAGGAGATCGATGCCGCCGGGCTGGCCCCCTCGACCGAGACGCCGGCCGACCCGATGCCCGAGGCCCCGGTTCCGGCCGCCTCCGAAGGCGGGACCGTGCCGGGCGAGCCCGCCGATGCCCGGCTGGACGCACCCGAAATGGAGGTCTTCTACACCTTTACCTGGGGCGGACGGGCGAACCGGGGCGGCGGCGCACGCGGCCCGCGCCGCGAGGGCAAACCGCAAGGCAAGGGCGGGGGCAAGCCGCGCCGCAAGGACGGTGGCAAGCCCTCGGGACCGAAAGGCGCCAAGGGCGGGGCCAAGAGCTTCTCCTCGCGGCCGCCCAAGCAGGACAAGATCGACCCCGACAACCCCTTTGCCGCCGCGTTGATGGGGCTGAAGGACAAGAGTTGAGCGCGTGAACGACACCCAGCCCAAGCAGCGCCTCGACAAGTGGCTGTGGCAGGCGCGGTTCTTCAAGACACGCGGGCTGGCTGCGGCCCAGGTCGGCGGTGGGCATGTGCGCATCAACGGCGCCCATGCCCGCAAGCCGGCGCAGGGCGTGGCCCCGGGCGACGTGCTGACCTTCGCGCAGGGGCGCACGGTGCGGGTGGTGCGCATCTTGGCGCTGCCCACACGGCGCGGCCCGGCGACGGAGGCGCGCACGCTTTACGACGATCTGTCCCCCGCGCCGCCCGCGCCCAAGGACAGGCCGCCAGAAAACCCCGGCTTCGAGAGAAAGGGGCGCCCGACCAAGCGCGACCGTAGGGCGCATGACCTTTCTCGCCGGGGTGCGCTTGATTGATCGCGCGGGCTGGATTAGCTAGGCCCTGACTGCGAGAGGCCCCCATGACCTATGTCGTCACCGACAACTGCATCGCCTGCAAATACACCGACTGCGTCGAGGTCTGCCCCGTCGATTGCTTTTACGAAGGCGAGAACATGCTGGTGATCCATCCCGACGAATGCATCGACTGCGGCGTGTGCGAACCCGAATGCCCCGCCGACGCGATCCGCCCCGACACCGAGCCGGACATGGAACCGTGGGTCGAGCTCAACCGCAAGTATTCCGAGGTCTGGCCGGTCATCATCACCAAGAAGGACCCGCTGCCCGAGGCCGAGGAGCGCGACGGGGAAACCGGAAAGATGGAGAAATACTTCTCCGAGGCGCCGGGCGAGGGCGGCTGAGCGAATCACCCGCTGCGCCGCGGCATGGTGGGCCGATGCACGACAAGCCGCTGAAACCCCGGCATTTTTGCCAAGTTGATCCTGCGTCGCCTTTCGGGCGGGCGTTTTTTATGACATATCCCTGTTACAAATGAACCAATCGACCGAACCGACCCCCACACGCCGTCAGTCCCGGGGTCATTAGGTTCGACATATGACGCCGCGTGATCGGGCATAATGCATGGCCCGGCACTGGCGCCTTTTCGCGTCGGATGGTCCAAGACATATGGTCCGTCAACAAGGAAGTCCTGTATGACCAAGAAGAAGCTCGAATTCCGCCCCAACGATTACGTCGTCTATCCGGCGCACGGGGTGGGGCAGATCATCTCGATCGAAGAGCAGGAAGTCGCCGGCTTTTCGCTGGAGCTGTTCGTCATCACCTTCGAGAAGGACAAGATGACGCTGCGCGTGCCCACGCACAAGGCGACCGAGGTGGGGATGCGCTCGCTCTCCTCGCCGGACGTCATCAGCCAGGCGATGAAGACGCTCAAGGGCAAGGCCAGGGTCAAGAAGGCGATGTGGTCGCGCCGCGCCCAGGAGTATGAGCAGAAGATCAACTCGGGCGACCTGATCTCGATCGCCGAGGTGGTGCGCGACCTGCACCGCACCGACCACCAGCGCGAGCAGAGCTATTCCGAACGCCAGCTCTACGAGGCCGCGCTCGAACGGCTGACCCGCGAAGTGGCCGCTGTCTCGGGCGGCGACGAGATCGCCGCCGCGAAACAGGTCGATGAGGTGCTGACCTCGCGCGCCGCCGCCTGAGCGCGCCTCACCTCCGACAGACCGGGCCGCGCCTTGGGGCGCGGCCTTTTTCGTGTCGCGCCGCGCGGGTCGCGCGCCTCCTGTCCTGCCGCGCGGGTCGCGCGCAAGAACCGGGCAGGGGCGCTTTTCTTCCCGCCTGAAACCGCTTTAACTGGGGCCGAAAGGCGGAGTCACATGGCCGAGGACCTCAAGACCCGATTGACCCGGCTCTATACCGGCGCGGATCGCGACGCGGTGCGCTTCCGCTATGGGCTGGTTGTGTTCGATTTCGCCACCATCGTCTATTTCATCTTCGCCGCCGCGCAGCCGGTCACCGGCTGGATCCTGGCGGTGGACATTGGGTCTGGGCCTGCTGATCCTGGCCGATTTCTCGGCCCGGCTGTGGATCGCGCCGGACCGGGCCTGGATGCTGCGCCGCATCTACACGCTGGCCGACCTGGTGGTGATCGTCTCGCTGATCTTCGAGCCGTTCTTCGCGGGCAGTTTCGGCTTCCTGCGGATCCTGCGGGGGTTGCGGCTGATCCACTCCTATCACCTGCTGTGGGACCTGCGCCGCGACAGCCGCTTCTTCCGGCGCCACGAGGACGCGGTGATCGCCTCGATCAACCTGTTCGTCTTCGTGTTCCTGACCGCCTCGACCATGCACGCGCTGTTCTTCCGGCCCACGGGCGAGCCCTATTCCTATATCGACGCGCTCTATTTCACGGTGGCGACCCTGACCACGACCGGGTTCGGCGACATCACGCTCGGCTCGCCGGCGGGCAAGCTGTTCTCGGTCTTCGTCATGGTGGTGGGGGTGACGCTCTTCGTGCAACTGGCGCGCGCGATCCTGCAACCGCCCAAGGTGCGCTATACCTGCCCGGGCTGCGGGCTGACGCGCCACGACGTGGACGCGGTGCATTGCAAGCATTGCGGCGAGGGGCTGAAGATCCGAACGGCCGGGGTGGAGTGAGCCGGGCCCTCCGGCGCTCCCAAGCACCTTCGCGCTTTTAGGGTGGGGTTTCACCCCAC
>DOIS01000305.1 GCA_003511785.1 Paracoccaceae bacterium | reverse complement strand
CGCTTCTGGCGCTTCTGGCGCTGAACGGCTGGGTCATGCGCCGGGTCGGGCGCGTGGGATGGTCCAGGGCGGAACTGGTCCTCATCCTGGTCGACCTGACGCTGATGACCGTCGGCATGGTGGTGCCCAACCCGCTCAGCGGGGACGAGATGCCCTTGGCGATGCAGTATCGCTTCGACAACTTCCCGTATTTCTTCGTGATCCTCGCGGCCGGGACCATGGCCTATTCCTGGCAGACGATCATCTTGCATCGGCAACTGGACCGCCGGGCTGTGGCTGGCGGCGCTGGGCGTGGCGATCTGGTGGGCGCCGCCCACGCCCGAGCTGAGCGCCGCCGCGCAGGCCGCTTTTGCCGAGTACCCGGCCGTCGCGGCGATGATGGATCCTGGCGATTTCCGGGTGCTGCAGCGTGTCCAAGAGGTGTTCGTCTTCGTCCTGGTGGCGGTCACGCTGGGATTCTCGGCGCGGCGGTTCAATACCCTGCTGGTCAACAACGCGGGGCTGGCGCGGGAACGCGCGAACCTGTCGCGCTATTTCTCGCCCAACGTGGTGGAGGAGCTGTCGCAGAAGGACGAGCCGCTGAAGGAGACGCGCAGCCACGACATCGCGGTGCTTTTCGTGGACATCGTGGGCTTTACCGCCTTCGCGGCCGACCGCGACCCGCGCGAGGTGATCGAGGTGCTGCGCAGCTTTCACGCGCGGATGGAGGCCGAGGTGTTCCGCCATGGCGGCACGTTGGACAAGTACCTGGGCGACGGGCTGATGGCGACCTTCGGCACGCCCGAGGCGGGGCCGCGCGATGCCGCCAACGCGCTGGACTGCGCGCGCGAGATGATGCGCGCGCTGGATCGCTGGAACGCCGAGCGCGTGGCGCTGGGCGTGCCGGCGATCCGGGCCGGAATCGGCATTCACTTTGGGCCGGCCGTGCTGGGCGACATCGGCGCCGCGCGTCTGGAATTCGCGGTTCTGGGCAATACCGTGAACCTGGCCAGCCGGCTCGAGGCGCTGACCCGGACCCTCGGCGCGCGCCTGGTTGTCAGCGATGCGCTGCGCGACAGGGCGATCGCTGAGACGGACCCGGAGACCGAAGCCCTGGTGGGGTTCGCGCGGCATGAGGGCGTCGAGGTGCCGGGCGCCGATGCGATGACGCTCTGGAGCTCGGGTCGTCTCTAGGCGCCGCGTGGCGTGGGCGTCGCGTGGCGGTTATAGGGTTTCCAGTCGGTGATCTCGGGGTAGTACATCTCGCGCCAGCGGCGCACGCGCGGGTTCATCACCCGCCGCCACAGGCGGGGGACCAACGCGCAAATGGTCATCACCGGATAGCTATAGGGCAGTTGCGGCGCGTCCGCCTCGGTATAATTTTGGAGCAGCGGAAAGCGGCGGTCGGGTTTGTAATGGTGATCCGAATGCCGTTGCAGGTTGATGAGCAACCAGTTCGTCGCCTTGTGCGCTGCGTTCCAGGAATGGTGAGGGCGCACCGGCTCGTACTTGCCGTCGCCGAGGTGCTTGCGGGTCAGGCCGTAATGCTCGACATAGTTCACCAGCTCCAGTTGCCAGACCGCCACCAGCGCCTGGAAGGCGAAGAGCCCGACCCCGGCCCAGCCGCCAAGGGCGAAGGCGAGCAGGATCATCGCCGCTTGCAGGCCCCAGTAGAAGAAGAACGGGTTGGAGAGGTCATGCCAGGGCCGCCCCTTGCGCTCGAGCATCTGCGCCTCGGCTCGGAAGGCCGAGCGCCAGCTTTCGCGCAGCACGCGGGGGAAGAAGCGGTGAAACCCCTCGTTGTAGCGTGCGGTCACCGGATCGCGGGGCGTGCCGACGAAGCGGTGATGCACCAGCAGGTGTTCCGAGCGGAAATGCGAGTAGAGCACCATGGCCAACAGCAGGTCGGCCAGCCGCCGCTCGGTCCGGTTCTTCTGGTGCATCAGCTCGTGGCTGTAGTTGATCCCGATGGTGCCGGTCACGGCCCCCACGCCCAGGAACAGGCCCAGCGTCGCGGCCACCGAGAGATGATCGGCGCGGGTGGCATACCAAATGAGACCAAAGAGCGTCAGGAACTGCGCCGGCACCCAGAGCGTGGTCAGCAGGCGATACCAGTAGAGCTCGTCCTCGGTGGTCTCGAGGTCGGCGTTTTCCAGGTTCAGCCCGGTCAGCCCGTCGAGCGCCGCGAAGAGATACCAGGTGGAGAGCGGCACCAGCAGCACCCACCAGCCTCCCGCGAAAGCCACGATCCACAGAAGCGGGAGCAGCAGGAAGGAGATCCAGAAGGGAAGCGCGCTTTGCCATCTGGCGACGGTGGCGGAAGGAATCATCGGGGTGGGCCTTGCACTGACTATCAAGGCCCTAGTTTACGCCTGTTCGGCCCACCCGGAAAAGGGACAAATTCACCCATCGCGCGCCAGGTCGAAGGCCTTGCGCATCGCCGTGGGGAGGTCCGAGGGGCGGAACCCGCCGGGCGCGAGGAATTGGCCGCGCATGGTTGTGCAGTCCTCGGGCAGGTCGGCGCGGCGCAACTCCAGCACCAGGTGGAAATGGGTGAAGGTGTGGCGCACCTCGCCCGGCACGGTGCGCCAATTGCCGGGGCAGGGGGGCGATGCCTCGGGCGGGCTCTCGGCCCAATCGCTGCCGGGCCAGCCCAGCATGCCGCCCAGAAGCCCCTTCTCCGGGCGCCGCTCCAGCAGCCAGGCGCCGTCCGCGCGCCGCCCGAGATAGGCGATGCCGCGCCGCGTCGGTTTCGGCTTTTTCGGGGTCTTTCGCGGCAGGTCGGCCTGGGTGCCGGCGGCCCGCGCCGCGCAGGGCGCACGCAGCGGGCAGATGCCGCAGGCCGGGTTGCGCGGGGTGCAGATCGTGGCGCCGAGGTCCATCACCGCCTGGGCGTGATCGCCGGGGCGCGTGGCGGGCGTCAGCGCGGCGGCCTGTGCCTTCAGCACCGGCTTGGCCGCCGGGAGCGGTTCGTGGATGTCGAAGAGCCGGGCCATGACCCGTTCCACATTGCCGTCCATCACCGTCTCGGGCTTGTCGAAGGCAATGGCCGCGATGGCGGCGGCGGTGTAAGGGCCGACGCCCGGTAGGGCCAGCAGCGCGTCGGGGTCGTCGGGAAAGCGCCCGCCATGTTCCGAGACCACCACGCGGGCGCATTTCAGCAGGTTGCGGGCGCGCGCGTAATAGCCCAGCCCGGCCCATTCGCCCATCACGTCGCCATCCTCGGCCGCCGCGAGGTCGGCGACCGTGGGCCAGCGCGCGGTGAAGCGGTGGAAGTAGTCGCGCACCGCCGCCACGGTGGTCTGTTGCAGCATGATCTCGGATAGCCAGACGCGGTAGGGATCGGGCTGCACGCCTTGTGCCCGCGCCGCCGGCCCCACCCTCCAGGGTAGGTTGCGGGCGTGGATGTCATACCAGGCCAGTAAGTCCCCGCCGATCCGGTCGCTGGTCATCGCGTCACGCAATCTTTATGTCTCCCGTCACCCGGTTTCGCTGGCACCCGCCGGCGCAGCCCATAGAATAGGCCCGTTGACTAGGGATGCCAGAGATGCCGCGACGCCAGTCCACCACGCGCGGGTTCAAGCGCACCGCCTCGGTGCTCGACGCCCAGATCCGCCGCGCCGGGGAAAGCCGGGGCTTCGCCGTCTCGCGCCTGCTGACCCATTGGGCCGAGATCGCCGGGCCCGAGATCGCGGCCGTCGCCCAGCCGGTCAAGGTGGGCTATGGCCGGGGCGGATTCGGGGCCACGCTCACGGTGCTCAGTTCCGGTGCCAACGCCCCGTTGGTCGAGATGCAGAAGGAGGCGCTGCGCGAGCGGGTGAACGCGGCCTATGGCTATAACGCCATCGCGCGGGTGCGGATCACCCAGACTGCGGCGCAAGGCTTTGCCGAGGCGCAGGCGGTCTTTGCCGGGGCGCCGCCCCAGTCCTAGCCCGCCTCGGACCCGCAAGCGCAGGCCCGCGCCGCCGAGACCGCCCGCGACGTCGCCAGCGAGGACCTGCGCCACGCCCTTGAACGTCTGGGCCGCAACGTTCTATCCAGACAGAAATGACAGGAAGGAAATCCCCCATGGCCCGAGTGCTTGCCCTAGCCGCCGCGCTGGCCGCCATCGCCGTCGGCGCCTTTGTCCTGGCCGGCCGCCAGGGGCCGCTGCCCTCGGACGCGCTGATCGGCGCGGCCAATGCCCAGGACGCGGCCGAGGTCGATACCTCGAGCGTGACCGAGATGACGCTGGGCGACGAGAACGCGCCGGTGACGATGATCGAATACACCTCGTTCACCTGCCCGCATTGCGCGACCTACCACAACACGACCTTCAAGCAGATCAAGGAAAGCTACATCGACACCGGCAAGGTGCACTACATCTTGCGCGAGGTGTATTTCGACCGTTACGGTCTCTGGGCGTCGATGATCGCGCGCTGTGCCGGGCCCGAGCGGTTCTATGGCATCATCGACCTGATCTATGAAAAGCAGGAGGAATGGTCCCGCGCCGGCGGGCCTAACGAGATCGTGGCCGAGCTGCGCAAAATCGGGCGTCTCGCAGGGCTCGAGGCCGAACAGATCGAGGCCTGCCTTCAGGACGGCGAGAAGGCCCAGACGCTGGTGGCCTGGTATCAGCAGAATGCCGAAGAGCACGAGATCACCTCGACCCCGAGCTTCATCATCGACGGCGAGAAGGTCTCGAACCAGTCCTACGCCGAGTTCAAGGAACTTCTCGACGCCAAGCTGGACCAGTGAACATGGCGCCGCTGGACGGTCTGAAAGTCGTCGAACTGGCGCGCATCCTGGCCGGCCCCTGGGCCGGCCAGACGCTGTCGGACCTGGGCGCCGAGGTCATCAAGGTGGAGAGCCCCGCCGGCGACGACACCCGCCACTGGGGCCCGCCCTTCATCGAGCGGGGCGAGGATGTCTCCGCCGCCTATTTCCACTCCACCAATCGCGGCAAGGCCAGCGTGACGGTGGATTTCCGCACGCCCGAGGGCCAGGCGCAGGTGCGCGAGCTGATCGCCGAGGCGGATGTCCTGATCGAAAACTTCAAGCTGGGCGGGCTGGCCAAGTACGGGTTGGATTACGACAGCCTCAAGGAGCTGAATCCGCGCCTGATCTATTGTTCGATCACCGGCTTCGGGCAGGACGGGCCCTATGCCCACCGGGCGGGCTATGATTTCATCATCCAGGGCATGTCGGGGCTCATGTCGATCACCGGCGAGGCCGAGGGCCAGCCGCAGAAGACCGGCGTGGCGATCACAGATATCTTCACGGGGATCTACTCGGTCGCGGCCATCCTGGCGGCGCTGCATCAGCGCGAGCGCACCGGGCGCGGCCAGCATATTGACATGGCGCTTCTGGACGTGGCCGTTGCGGTCACGGCGAACCAGGCGCTGAATTACCTCACCACCGGCACGCCGCCCCCGCGGATGGGCAATGCGCATCCGAACCTGACGCCCTACCAGGTGTTCGACTGCGCCGACGGGCATATCATCATCGCTACCGGCAACGACGCGCAGTATCAGCGGCTCTGCCGTATCCTCGGGCTGGACGATATGGCCCATGCGCCGGAGTTCGCGCGCAACCGCGACCGCATCGCCAACCGCCGGGTGATGATCGCGCGGCTGAACGGGGCCACGGCCGCGCGGGACAAGGCCGACTTGCTGGCCGCCTGCGAGGCCGAGGGCGTGCCCGCCGGGCCGATCAACACGCTGGACGAGGTGTTCGCCGACCCGCAGGTGATCGCGCGCGGGATGAAGGTGATGCTCGAGGGGGTGCCCGGTGTGCGCGCGCCGTTCCGTTTCTCGGATGCAAACCTGGCGCTGCACCGCCCCGCGCCACGGCTGGGCGAGGACAACCCGGGTTAGGGCGGCGGGGCGACGGCGCGCAGGCGCGCCCGCAGCGCGTCGTCCTCGTTGACGTGCAGCCGCACGGGCAGGGTGATGACCTTGTGCCGGAAGGCGGGGGGCAGGCGGGCCGCGTCTTTCTCGGTCGTCACCAGCTGCGCGCCGATCGCCTTTGCGTCGGCCTCCAGCCGCTTGAGCATGGGGGAGGTCAGCCGCTGGTGATCGCCGAGCGGCTCGCACCGGCGCAGATCGGCGCCGAGCCCGCGCAGCGTGTCGAAGAACTTCTCGGGGTGGCCGATCCCGGCGAAGGCCAGCACCGGGGTTGCGGACCAGTCCATTCCCGTCTCTAGCGGCGCCACGTGGCCGGTGAAACGCGGCACTGGGATCGCCGCACCCCATTGCCGGGCAAACTCCTCCTGCGTCGCCGCATCGCCCAAGGACAGCACGCAATCGGCGCGCGCCAGCCCTGTTCCCACCGGCTCGCGCAGGGGGCCGGCGGGCAGGCAGCGCCCATTGCCGAAGCCCCGCGCGGCATCGACCACAACGACCGAGAAATCCTTGGCGACCGAAGGGTTCTGGAACCCGTCATCGAGGATGATCGCGCTCGCCCCCTTCTCAACCGCCAGGCGCGCCCCCTCGGCGCGGTCGCGGGACACGATCACCGGGGCGAAGGCCGAGAGCAGCAACGGCTCGTCGCCCACCTGCGCGGGCCTGTGCCGCGCCGGATCGACGGCCACGGGGCCCGTGACAGAGCCGCCATAGCCCCGGCTGACCACGACGGGTTCGTGATGCAGCGCGCGCAGCGCCTCGGCTATCCAGATCACCGTGGGCGTCTTGCCGGTGCCGCCGGCGTGGAGATTGCCCACGCAGATTACCGGAACGCCCGGCGCGAAACCAGGGCCACCCGCCATCCGCCGGGCCGTGGCGCGGGCATAAACCGCGCCTAACGGCGCCAGCAGCCGCGCCTGCCAACCCGGGTTCCCGGGCGCGCGGTTCCAGAACTCAGGAGCGCGCATGGGCCACCCGCGCCAGGTCCAGCATGTCCTGCATCCGCTCCAGCACCCGGTCGGCCATCTCGGCGCCTTCGGTGACGACTTCCCACCCGGCCAGGGCCATTTCGGCCACGCGATCCGGGGCGATCAGGTCCACCACGGCCTGGGCCAGCGTTTCGGCATCGCTCACGCGCCGGGCGGCGCCGGCCTTGGTCAGGCGCGACTGGGCCTCTGAATGCAATGTGCGGCCAGCGGGTCCATAGAGCACCGCCGCTCCAAGCGCCGCAGGGTGCATCGGGTTGGGCATCGAGGTGGCACCCGAAAAGCTGCCACCCAGGAAGCAGAGCTGCGCGATACGATACCACAGGCCCAGGGCCTGCGGGTCCGTGACGGTCAGAAGCTGCGTGTTCTCGTCCAGGGTCTCGGCCCCGCTGTCGCCCGCCGCGCGCAGCCCTGAAGCCCGCACCGCCGCGTCGATCTCGCTGATTTCGTCGAGGTTGGCGGGGTGCAGGACCAGGAGCAGCCGGTGCGACAGGCGCACCGCCTGGCGGTGGGCGGCCAGCACCGCGTCGGCCTCGGCGGCCGGCAGGTGCGCGGCCAGCCAGACCGGGCGACCTGCCAGCGTCTTGGTGGTCTCGGCCACCGCCTCGTCGGAGCAGGGCGGCGGGGTCACGCCAGCGCGCAGCGGCCCCGTGACCTCGATCCGTGGCGCGGGAACGCCCAGCTTGCGCAACTGCGCCCCGGTTGTCTTGTCGATGGCCATGATCGCCTCGAAACAGGCTAGGGCGGACCGCTGCGGGCCACGCAGCCAGCCCGGCGCCTGCGCCCTCAGCGCCGTGCCGTCGATGTCCACCAGCATCAGGGGAACACCGCGCTCGGACGCGGTGACGATCAGGTTGAAGCGCAGACCTGCCCCGGCCCAGAGGCAGAGATCGGGCGCCCAATGCTCAAGGAAGCGGGCGGCCGCGTCCGGGTGATCCTCGTCCAGCGGCTCGACGTGGTCCACCGCGGCACAGGGATCGGCGGGCACGGCGGGCGCGGCGCCGGGCTGGATCGTCAGCAAGAGCTGTGTGTCGGGCCGGAGCGCGCGCAGCCGCGTGGCCAGATCGCACAATGCCGCGACACGCTCGGGCGTTTCCGCATGCATCCAGACCAGTTCCCCGGCCGGGCGGTCGGGGCGCCTGTCCGGCTCCGCCAATGTCTTGCGCCGCGACAGGGCGCGGTAGGCCGCATAGCCGAAGGATCGGCCCAAGGTCTCAGCCCAGTTCCTCGGTCGATGAGGTCTCGACCTCCTCGTCCCGCAGCCGGTGGATATGGGCGATGAAATAGCGCATGTGCGCGTTGTCCACGGTGCGCTGGGCCTCGGCCTTCCACGCGTCATAGGCCGAGGCGTAATCGGGAAACAGGCCGACGACATGGATGTCGTTCACGTCCTTGAACACGCTCTTGGTGGGGTCGACAAGCTCGCCGCCGAAGACGAGGTGCAGGCGCTGGGGCATGGAAAGCCTCCTGTGTGATGGGTGCCGGGAACGCGTGCCGGCAACCTACGCCTTTGGCCCTTCGGGTCAAGCGCGGGGCACGGGGTCAGCGGCGGCGCAGGGCGGCCAGAACCTTGGCATGGATCGCCTGTCCGCCCGCCACCACGCCGTCGAGCTTGGGGTGCGGGTTGTTGAAGCGAAGCGCGCGGCCCCGGCGGTCGGAACAGGCACCGCCCGCCTCCTGGAGCAGCAGCGCGCCGGCGGCGATGTCCCATTCCCAGCTGGGCCGAAGGGTCAGCATCCCGTCGAACCGTCCCTGTGCGACCAGCGCCATACGATAGGCCAGCGAGGGACGGTAGGCCCGTTTGAAGGCGGGCACCTCTCGGTCCCAATGGGTGGCCTCCATCGCCGGGCGGGCAGCCAGGATCTGCGCCTGGTCCAGCCCGTCGCGGGGCGAAGCGCCGATCGGCGTGCCGTTGAGAAACGCGCCCCGTCCCGCCGCGGCGTGATACAGCATGTCACGTTGCGGCAGGTAGACCACGGCGGCGGTCGGCACGCCGTTTTCGGTCACCGCCAGGGCATGGGCCCAGGTGCGTGAGCCGTCCATGAAGCTGCGGGTCCCGTCGATCGGATCGACGATGAACACCTTGTCGCGGTCCAACCGCTCGGGGTCGTCCTCGGTCTCTTCGCTGAGCCAGCCATAGTCGGGACGCGCCCCGCGCAAGGCGCTTTCGAGGTGGTCATTCACCGCGAGGTCGGCCTCTGTCACCGGCCCCTCGCCCCCGGGCTTGTCCCAGCGCGCGGCGTCCTCGCCGATGAAACCGCAGGCGATGCGCCCGGCCTCGCGCGCCGCCTCGATCAGCAGCGCCAGATCGTCAGGTTCCCGCAAGCGTCATCCCTTCGACCAGAAGCGACGGCACCCGGTGCGACAGCCACGGCCGCGCGTCGTCGGCCGGCACGATGCGGCGCAGCATGTCGCGCAGGTTGCCCGCGATGGTGCATTCGTTGACCGGATAGGCGACCTGCCCGTTCTCCACCCAGAACCCCGAGGCGCCGCGCGAGTAGTCGCCGGTATTGGGGTTGATCGTGGAGCCGATCATCGACGTGACCAGAAGCCCCGTGCCCATGTCGCACAAGAGGTCGTCCCGGCTTTGCGTGCCCGGGGTCAGCTCCACGTTCCAGGTGCTGGGCGATGGCGGCGCCGAGGTGCCCCGCGCCGCGTTGCCGGTCGAGACCAGCCCCAGCTTGCGCGCACTGGCCAAGTCGAGCGTCCAGCCGGTGAGGACGCCCCGGTCCACGATCCGGCGCGCGCGCGTGGGCAGCCCTTCGCCGTCGAAGGGGCGCGAGCCGGGCAGGCGCGGCAGGCGCGGGTCCTCGACCAGCGACAGGTGGTCGGGCAGCACCGTCTCGCCCACCGCATCGAGCAGCCAGGAGGAGCGGCGCGCCACGTTCACCCCGTTGATCGCCGAGAGCAGGTGCGAGATCAGCGAGGAGGAGATCCGTTCATCGAAGAGCACAGGATAGCGGCCGGTCGCGGGCCGGCGCGCGCCATGCATCGCCACGGCCCGTTCGCCGGCGCTGCGGCCGATGTCCGAGGCGTCGCGCAGGTCGGACTGGAACACGCGGCTGTCACCGTCGTAATCGCGCTGCATCCCGGTGCCGGTGCCCGAGATCGCCACGCAGGAGGTCGAGCGACGCGTGCGCCCGAAACCGCCGGAAAAGCCATTCGTCGCGGCCATCCAGAACTCGTTTGCCCCATAGGCGGCGCCGGCGCCCTGCACCTGGGTGACCCCCTCAACCGAAAGCGCGGCGGCCTCGGCGGCCAGGGCGTCGCGCTCCAGCGCCTGGGCCTCGGGCTCGGGCGTGGGGTCGGTCATCTCCAGCGCGGCGAGGTCCCATTCGGCGCAAAGCTGGTCGGGATCAGCCAGTCCGGCATGGGGGTCTTCCGGCGCCTCGCGTGCCATCGCTACGGCGCGCTCAGCCATGGCAGCCAGCGTGTCGGGCTTGATGTCCGAGGCCGAGACCACCGCCTGCCGGCGCCCCATCAGCACGCGCAGCCCGATGTCGGTGCCTTCGGCACGCTCGGCCTGTTCCAGCGTTCCGCCGCGCACGTCGACCGACACGGAGGTGCCGCGCGTCGCCACCGCGTCGGCGGCCTCGGCCCCCGCCTTGCGGGCGGCGGTCAACATGTCCTGGCAAAGCTGGTCCAGCGCGGCACTCATCGCAAACGTCCTGTCGGTTGGGGCAAGATGACCCGTGAGGTAGCCCCGCCGCGCCCCCATCGCAAGCCCGCGACGCAAAAGAGGGCCGCCCGGCGCGCGGCCCTCTCGTCCTGCGCGCCGGGTCGGCTCACTTGATCCGGTTGCCGTTCACCAGAACCTGGCCCTGTTCGTTGACCACGACGTTCGAGATCAGCGTGTCCTCGCCCTCGCCGGGACGGGCGAACATGCCGACCATCATCCGGGCCTGCATCGCCTCTTCCTGCGAGACCAGCCCCATCTGGATCAGCCGGTCGAGAAGGGCATTCGCCCCCACCAGTTGCACGGACATCTCGCCCTCGGGCCGCGGGGCGCCGCCGAAGGACTGGAGGTCGCTGTTGTCGAAGGTGAAATCCCCCTCGCCGGTCAGTTGCGCACCGGCGGCGGAGACCAGCAGGCGGTCGATCGAGAGCTGTTCCAGTTCGGCCGGCTGGGCGTCGCCTTCGCCCATGGCCATCGCCGCCTCGGTGTCGAACACGTCGAAGAGCAGTTTCGCCTTGCCGCTGAGATCGAGCAGGATCGAGGCCGGATCGCGGGGCAACGTCTGGCCCGCGTCGAACATCATCCAGATCATGTCCGACATCACGAAATCGTCCAGGGTCAGCGACAGCGCGAAATCCTGGGCCTCTTCGGTTTCGGCCACGGGCAGCAGCACGCGGAACCCGGCCTCGGCCATGGAGAAGGCGACAGGGAAGGGAAGATCGGCGGTTTCCATCTCGGTGTTCACGCCGGTTTGCGTCAGGTCGTAGAGCAGGTTGCCCGTGTCCATGCCGACGCGGAACATGCCGCTTTGCGAGTTCGAAGTGAACTGCACCCGGTCGCCGTCTTCGGTGACGTCGATGTTCGTCATCCCGCCCGAATGCCGAAAACTGCCGTCAAACGCGAAACCCTGGTCGAGCATTCCCCGGATATCGTTCGGGTCCATGTCCTGCGGCATGGTCCCGCCGCCCTCGAAGGCCAGGTCCACCAGCCGCCCCTCGATCTGCACGGCATCGTCCGTATCCGGGTCGTCGAAGGACACGGAGTAGTCCAGCGCGCCGGCCGTCATGTCCTGATCGATGCGACGCATCTCTCCGACCGTCATGCCGGTCGTGTTGGCAAGGTTTTCCATGGTGACGGAGACATCCAGCATCCCCTCGGGCGCCGGGGCCCCGTCGATCGTGAGCGACACCAGGTCGAGGGCGGCCTTTGACGCGCTATAGGCATAGGTCATGTCCCCGGGCGCGCCGGACACCAGCATGGTCATCCCGGTCTGCGTGTAGTTCAGCACGGCCTCGGTCGATTCGCCGTCCATGTCGCCCGACAGGGTCATCGGCATCTCGGGCGACATGCCCACCGATACCGTGCCGTCGTCCCGCTCGGTCAGGGTCACTTCCGGGATGGACACGGCGAATTGGCCGGTTTCGCCCTCGCCCATGTCGTCGATCGGAACTCGCATCGTCAGATCGGTCAGGGTCAGGGTATCGCCGGACCGGCTTTCGCTGACGGAAATGTCATATCCCGCTCCGCTCAGATAGGCGCGCCAGTCCGACCAGACATCTTGCGCGGTGAGATCGGCCCAGGCGCCCTGGACTGCCACGAGATAAACCATCGCGGCGGTTGCGCCGCGCCGAACCAATACAGACATGAAAGCACCTTTCGCCATGAAATCCCGTGGCTCATCGTCTGCCCTGACGGCGCGGGCGTCAAGGGGGCGGGGCTGGACGCGAGCGGGCGCGCCGATTACCACTCCGTGTGAAGTGACGCTGCGAAAAGGGCTTGGGCCAATGGATATGACAGGAAAGACCGTGCTGATCACCGGCGCCAGCCGGGGGATCGGTGCCGAGGCGGGGCGGGTCTTCGCGGAGGCCGGCGCAAATGTCGTTCTGACGGCCCGAAGCGCCGGCGAGATCGACGCTATGGCCGACGAGATCGGTGAGCGCGCCCTGTCCGTGACCTGCGATGTGAGCCGCTATGAGGACGTGGACCGGGCCGTGCAGGCCGCGGTCGAGGGGTTCGGCGGGTTGGATGTGGCGATCTGCAATGCCGGCGTGATCGAGCCGATCTCGCACATGGCCGAGGCCGACCCCGAAGGCTGGGGCCAGGCCATCGACATCAACCTAAAGGGCGTGTTCCACGTCATGCGCGCCGCCGTTCCGGTGATGCGGATGGCGGGCGGCGGCTCTGTCCTGACGGTCAGTTCCGGCGCGGCCCATGGCCCGGTCGAGGCATGGAGCCATTACTGCGCCTCCAAGGCCGGGGCGGCGATGCTGACCCGCTGCCTCGACAAGGAAGAGCGTGACAAGGGCATCCGCGCTATCGGCCTGTCGCCGGGCACGGTCGCCACGCAGATGCAGCGCGAGATCAAGTCCTCGGGCATCAACCCGGTGAGCCAGCTTGACTGGTCCGATCATATCCCGGCTGACTGGCCGGCGCGGGCGCTGTTGTGGATGTGCGGCACCGAGGCCGACGCCTATCTGGGCGACGAGATCTCGTTGCGTGACGGTGGCATCCGGCAATTGGTGGGCCTGACGTGATCCGGCTGGACCAGCAGGGCGGGCTGTGGACCGTCACCATCGACCGGCCCGACAAGGCCAATTCGCTGACCGCCGAGATGCTGGAAGAACTCGTGCGTATCGCGCGCGAGGCGCAATCGGCCCGCGCGCTGATCCTGACCGGCGCGGGCAAGGTATTCAGTGCGGGCGCCGATCTCGAGGCGGCGCGCGCCGGGCTGGCGACCTCGCCCCTGTGGGAAGAACTGTCGGGGGCCATCGCCGCGCTGCCTTGCCTGACGGTCGCGGCGCTGAACGGGGCGCTGGCGGGCGGGGCCACGGGCATGGCCCTGGCCTGCGATCTGCGCATCGCGGTGCCCTCGGCCAAGTTCTTTTATCCGGTGATGAAACTGGGCTTCCTGCCGCAACCTTCGGACCCCGCGCGGATGGCGGCGCTGATCGGGCCGGCGCGCACCAAGCTGATCCTGATGGGCGGGCAGAAGATCACCGCCGAGGAGGCCTTCGCCTTCGGGCTGGTGGATCGCATCGTCCCGCCCGAGGACTTGGAGGAAACCGCCCGGATGCTGGTCGCCGACAGTTGTGCCGCCGACCCGGAGGTGGCGCGCGGCATCGGGCGTCTCTGCGGCAAGGACTAGGTCGCTTCGCGTATCCAG
>DOIS01000002.1:466-4715 GCA_003511785.1 Paracoccaceae bacterium | reverse complement strand
AGGCCGCCTGCGCCGCCTCTACCGCGGCCTGCGCGGCGGCGATCTCGGCTCCCGAGACCGAGAGAGCCGCCTCGACCTCCTCGACCTTGCGCCGGGCGGTCTCCACCGCGTCCTCCTGCGACGACGGGTCGAGCCGGAAGAGCGGATCACCCGCCTGCACCGTCTGGTTGTTGGCGACGAACACCTCCTCGACCCGGCCGCCGGTCTCGGGCAGGATGGTGACCGTGCGGAAATACGAGGCCACCGCGTTGGTCGAGGGGTGGTAGTAGAACACCAGCGTGATGATCGTGACCGTGGCCACGAAACAGGTGACCAGCCCCCAGCGCAGCTCGTACCAGACCGAGAAGAAGGTGATTTCCTGCCCGATCCGCTTGCCCTGCCCATAGCGGCGATAGAGGTAGTCGGGCAGGATGGTGAACATCGCGCAGGTCAGGAATTCCAGCATCGTTCAGTGTCCCCGCGATCCGGCCTCGCCCTCGGGCGCGGGCGGGTCGGGCACGACCACGCCCTGCTGGCGCGCCATCGCCCCCAGCGTGTCGGCGATGCGGCGCAGCGGAGTGAGGAAATCGGGCATCCGGAACGCCGCGATCAGGATCGCGGCCACCCAGAACAGGTGGTTGTGGGTGAACAGCGCCAGGATCGCCAGGATGCCCACCACCTGCAACTGCGTGTGGTTCGAGCGGTGCGCCATCCGCTCGGGGATGGAGTGCAGCGTCAGGTAGAGCACGCCCAGCCCCACGATCAGTGCCACCGTGACCACGGCCATGAAGGTGAACAGAAAATCGCTCCCGTCCGGCGCGGCGATGAACGGCGGCAGATGGGCGGGGGCCATCGGGTGCATGTCGGCGGCGTCGGTCATGGCGCTCTCCCTGGGACGATCCGGCTCAGGATCGCCCGGCCCCGCCCCGGCGCAAGCCCGCACCGGCCCGAGCGGGGTTTTCTTCGCGCGCGTTTTCGGGCCAGATCGGCAAGAGACCCCTGCAAGGAAAGGCCTGCCCATGACCCGCCCCCTGCCCCCCAGGCCAGCGTCGCCACCCCGGCGGGCGGCGCCGCGCTCACCGCGCCCTCGGCGCTGAAGAACCGCGGCCCCATCGCCGACCTGCTGGCCCATGCCGACCCGCCAGGCGGCCGCGCGCTGGAAATCGCCAGCGGCACCGGCGAGCATGTGGTGCATTTCGCCGCCCGCCTGCCCGGCCTCGACTGGCAGCCCAGCGACATCGACCCGGCCCGCCGCGCCAGCATCGACGCCCATGCCCGCACCGCGGGCCTGCCCAACATCCGCGCCGCGGTGGACCTCGACGCCGCGCGCCCGGGCTGGGGCGCGGAATGGGCCGGGCAGTCGCTGGTGCTGGTGGTGAACCTCCTGCACCTGATCCCGCAGGATGCCGCTGACACGGTGCTGGCCGAGGCCGCCGCCGCGCTGTCCCCGGGCGGGCGTCTGGTGGTTTATGGCCCCTTCCGGCGCGCGGGCGAGCTGACCTCTGACGGCGACCGCGCCTTTGACGCGGCGCTGCGCGAGAGCGACCCGGCGATCGGCTACAAGGACGATTTCGACACGCTCGACCGGATGCTGGACGCGGGCCTGGAGATCCGCGACGTGATCGAGATGCCGGCCAACAACCTGGGCCTCGTGGCCTGGCGCCCGCCATGATCGAAATCAAGGCGGGTGAGCGTGAAGGGTGAAAGAGACATGCTGAAATCTTTATGTTTCGGAAAGGACACCCGATGGGCTGGAAAGACAAACTGACCGACACGCGCGCGGGGCTGCGCACGCTCAACGGCGCTATTCCCGACACCGCCAAGGCGTTCGGCGGGCTGGGCAAGGCGGTCAAGGAAGGCGGCGTGCTGGACTTCAAGACCAAGGAGTTCGTGGCTCTGGGCATCGCCGTGGCCGACCGCTGCGAGCCCTGCATCACCCTGCATGTCGAGGCGCTGATCAAGGCAGGCGCCAGCCGCGAGGAACTGGCCGACGTGCTGGCCATGTGCATCCAGATGGGCGGCGGCCCGTCGATGATGTATGCGGCCAAGGCGTTGGAATGCTTCGACGAATTGAGCGCCTGACCGGCGAGCGATGGGGGCTCTGCCCCCCCGGAGGTGTTTGGATGAGAAAAGAAGACGGGGGCGGTTTGCGCCCCCGACATGGAGGTTTTTTTATGACCGTGCGATCTTTCATGGTATCCGCCGCCCTGCTCTGTTGTGCGGCAGCGGCGGGCACGGCCGGCCCCGGCCAGCCCGGTGCGCATTTCATCGAGAACTGGGACGCGAACGCGGATGGTCGCGTCACGCGGACCGAGGCCGCCGAGAAACGCGCCGACCTGTTCTACATGTTCGACCAGGACGAAGACGGGCTGCTTTCGCCAGCCGAATACGATCTCTTCGACGCCACCCGCGCGGCCGACATGCAGGCCAATGCCGGGGGCGGTCGGGGGCCGTTGAAGACGGTGCACGAGGGCCTGATGCGCGCGTTCAACGACAGTGACGGCAACGGCTCCGTATCCCGCGAGGAATTCCTGGCCCGCTCAGATGCCTGGTTCGACCTGGTGGACCGCGACGGGGACGGCGCGATCACCGGGGCCGATTTCGGCGCGCGCGGAAACTGACGCCTCAGCCGCCCCGCGCCAGCGCCCGCAGCACCAGCACCAGCCCGCCCAGAAGCAGGGCGGGCAGCAGCACCAGCTTGAACACGAAGACCGCGAGGATCGCGAGGTAGGAGGCGATCAACTCGTCGGCCCGGGTCAGGATGTTGCCCGCGATGCTGCGGTAATGCTCCAGGTCGTCGGGGATCAGGGTGAACCAGCCCTCCGGCTCGGTCTCGGCCGGGGTCTCGACCGCGCCGGAAATCTCCTCGATCACCGCGCGGTTCTCGGCCCAGACCGCGCGCGTCATCCGGTCCGCGCCCAGGTCCGACAGCACGCCGGTTGCGACCATGGCGAAAAAGACCAGCCCGGCGATCCGCTCGATCGTGTCGTCCACCGGCTCGAGCATCTTCAGCGGCTGCACCGTGCCCGACACCACCAGCGAGCCGCCGACCTCGATCTCCTGCGCGGTGGAGAGCACCGCGTTGAGCGAGCGCAGCGTGACATAGACCCCGGCGCTGGCCGCGGCGACCGAGGCGGCATAGTCCTTGGCCGCGCGCGTCAGCGGGTTGGCCGGGTAGATCAGTGCCAGCAGCAGCGCCACCACGGCGAGGCCGGCCAGAAGGGCGCGCAGGATCGGGCGTTTGGCGGGGTCGGTCATGGGCGGCGGTCTCCGTGCGGCCTCACCCTGCCCCGGACGGCGCCGCGCCGCAACCGGTGCGTGAGGCGCGGCGCGTCCCGCTTCTTCTCGTGGTCAAACACCGGTCTCCCGCCGCCAGCCACGAGACCTGCGGCGACCGGACCGCGCCTCAACCGTCCTTGCGGATCGTCTCGTTCTTCGGATCGTAGGGGCTGTCCTCGACCACCCGCGCGGGCCAGAGCCGGTCCAGCATCTTCACCTGAAGCGCCTGCCCCGGCACCGCCAGCTCGGGTTTCACATAGCCCATGCCGATCGACTGCCCGAAATGCACCGAGTATCCGCCCGAGGTCAGGCGCCCCACGCGGGTGTCCCCATCGTAAAGCGCCTCGCGCCCCCAGGGGTCGGCATCCTCGGGCCCGTCGATCAGCAGCGTGACGCATTTCGACCGGATCCCGGTCTCGACCATCGCCGCCTTGCCGTGGAACTCCTTGTCGAGGTCGATGAAGCGCGGCAGATCGGCCTCCAGCGGCGTGGCGTCGCGGCCCAGTTCGTGCCCGAAGGCGCGATAGCTCTTCTCCTGGCGCAGCCAGTTCTGCGCCCGCGCGCCCACCAGTTTCAGCCCATGCGCCGCGCCCGCCTCCATCAGCCGGTCCCAGAGATAGGTCTGCATCTCGATCGGATGATGCAGCTCCCAGCCCAGCTCGCCGGTATAGGCGACGCGCACCGCCATGACCGGGCACATGCCCAGCTCGATCTCGCGCATCGACAGTCATGGGAACCGCTTGTTCGACAACACGCTTGCCGGGTCTGCGTCGCGCACCAGCGCGCCCAGCACGTCGCGGCTTTTCGGCCCGGCGATGGCGAAGACGCCCCATTGCGTGGTGACATCGTGGATCGCCACGTAACCGCCGCCGCCCGCCATGAAATCCTCGGCCGACTTGCGCAGGTAATCCCCGTCATAGGCCGCCCAGGCCCCCGCCGAGACCAGGTAATACTCGTCCTCGCCCCGCCGCACGATGGTGTATTCGGTGCG
>DOIS01000002.1:0-143 GCA_003511785.1 Paracoccaceae bacterium | reverse complement strand
CGATGGTGTATTCGGTGCGCGTCGTGCCGTGATCGGTCAGCGCATAGGTCAGGTTGATGCGCCCGACTTTGGGCAGCTTGTTGCAGGTGAAGCGCTCCAGGAAGGCGGTCGCCCCCGGCCCCGTCACCGCATGCTTGGCAAAG
>DOIS01000295.1 GCA_003511785.1 Paracoccaceae bacterium | reverse complement strand
CTCGGTCGGCGCGCTGCGCGGCTTGGCGAACTGGCCGGCCATGCGCCCGACCTTGACCACCGGCACCTTGGCGCCATAGGTCAAAACCATCGCCATTTGCAGCATCACCTTGAAGGTATCGCGAATCGTATCGGCAGAAAATTCGGCAAAGCTTTCGGCGCAATCGCCGCCTTGCAGCAAAAATGCCTTGCCCTCGGCGGCCTTGCCCAAGGCGGTTTTCAATTTGCGCGCCTCGCCTGCAAAAACCAGCGGTGGATATTTTGCAAGCTGCGCCTCGACGCTATTTAATGCAGGTTGGTCCACATAATCGGGCATCTGCACCCGCGGTTTGGCCCGCCAGTCCGATTTTTGCCAATTTGTCATCGTTTTTGCTCCGGATAAATCAAGTCAAGAACCACCCTATAAGCATAAATCCGGCCCGTGTAACAGCAGATATTGAAACAGGCCGGCAGAAGAATATTATCCGGGGCAAAGGTATTTGCTTGAACGGGCGCTAAAAACCTGCTCTGCGTGAAATTACACCGCTTTCTTGAAAGTATGCGAATGGATGAAACCCGTCAGATTATAGCCCCTTGCGATCAAGAGAAAACCGCGCGCCGGTTTGTATTTTTTCTGCTTGAGGAATTCACTTTGCTTAGCTGCACGGCAGCACTCGAGGCCTTGCGAATTGCAAACCGGATGTCGGGCAAGCCATTGTATGAATGGCAGATTATCAGTGAAACCGGTGAAAGCACGGTTAGCTCGACGGGGGCACAATTGGTGGTTGATGGCAGTTTTTTCGAGCTGTCACGCGATGATATTATTTTGGTTTGCGCCGGTCTGAATGTGCAGAAATATAGCAGCCCAAAACTGCTGAACTGGCTGCGGCGAGAGGCACGGCGCGGGGTTAAGATTGGCGGGCTTTGCACGGGCGCCTACACATTGGCCAAGGCCGGATTGCTACAAGGTAAAACGGCCACGATTCATTGGGAAAACCATGATAGCTTTACCGAAGAATTCCCCGAAATCAGCCTGACAAAATCGGTATTTGTGCTGGACGGGGCGCGTTTTAGCACGGCCGGTGGCACATCTTCGCTGGATCTGATGCTGAAACTGATTGCCAATGATCACGGCGAGGAATTGGCAAATGCGGTGGCCGATTTGATGATTTACAGCGCGATCCGCACCGATCAGGATATTCAGCGCCTGTCCATTCCCAGCCGGATCGGCGTGCGACATCCAAAATTATCAAATGTTATCAGGCGGATGGAGGGTAACATTGAAGACCCTGTCAGCCCCTCTGTTTTGGCGCGCGATGTGGGCATGTCCACCCGACAGCTGGAACGTCTGTTTCGCCGTTATTTAAACCGCTCGCCCAAACGTTATTATATGGGCCTGCGTTTGCTAAAGGCGCGCAATTTGTTGATGCAGACCGATATGAGCGTGATCAACGTGGCGCTGGCCTGCGGCTTCGCCTCGCCCTCGCATTTCTCGAAATGCTACCGCGCGCATTACGATACCACCCCCTATCGCGAGCGCGGCAGCCATTTGGCGCGGCTGTCGGTATAAGCGGGACGGTGGGTTGAAAACCCACGCCACGCGGGCGTCGGGCCGGTGGGAAAACCCGTCCTTTAACTGCCCCTAGCCGCCGGGCGTCATCCGGTAGATGGCGCCCTGCCCTTCCGAGGCGAACCAGATCGAGCCGTCGGGCGCCTCGGCCACGGCGCGCACGCGGGCGGTCTCGGGGCCTTGCAGGCGCTCGGCCTCGCGCAGGGGGGTGCCGGTCGGGCGCGAGATCATCCCGAATTTCAGCGAGCCCGCGAAGAAGTCGCCGCGCCACTCGGGCCAGAGCTTGCCCGAATAGATCGCCATCCCGGCGGGCGCGATGGAGGGGTCCCAATAGAATTCCGGCTGCGCCATTCCCTCCTTGTGGGTGCCCACGCCGATCTTGGCGCCCGAGTAATGCGTGCCGTAGGAGATCACCGGCCAGCCGTAATTCACGCCCTTCTCGACCCGGTTGACCTCGTCCCCGCCGCGCGCGTCCAGCGCGGCCCCTTGCGGGTTGCGGTGGCCATAGGACCAGATCTCGGGGCGGATGCCCTGCCGGCCCACGAAGGGGTTGTCGGCGGGCACCGAGCCGTCGCGGTTCAGCCGCACGACGGTGCCGTTATGGCTGCCGCGATCCTAGGCCGAGGGGCGGTCGCCGCGCTCGCCGATGGTGATGAAATGCTTGCCGTCCGGCGCCTCGACCACGCGGGAGCCGAAATGCCGCCCGCCCGAGGCCGGCGGGCCGGCCTGGAACAGGATGCGGGTGCCGGTCAGGCGGCGGCCGTCGTCGCTGAGCCGGCCCGAGGCCAGCGCGGTATGGGTGCCGCCCCGGTCGCGCCGGGCGAAGGTGAGGAACACCTCGCGGCTTTGCGCGAAATCTCGCGGCACCATCACGTCGAGCAACCCGCCCTGCCCCGCGGTTGCAACGCGCGGCACGCCGGACACCTCCTGCGCCGCGCCGTTCGCCACGTGCAGGAGGCGCCCGTCGCGCTCGGTCACGAGAAAGCCGCCGCCGGGCAGGAAATCGAACCCCCAGGGCGTGCCGAGACCGCCCAGCACCTTCTCGACCCGGACCGGCCCGGCGGCACTGTCGAGGGTCTGGGCGGAGAGCGGCGCGACACTGCAGAGCAGCACAAGGATCATCGGGACGAGGCGGGGCATGGCGAGCCTTTCGTACGTCAAGCTTTCCCAAAGGTAGGCAATGCCCGGCGATCCGCAAGCGCCGCGCACGCGGCCCGCGCGCTTACCCAGTCATGGGGACTTTTCTTTTGCACGGGGCTTGCCTAGGGTCGGGGCCGAACAAGACGTTCCAACAAGGGAGTATAAACATGAAGAAACTGCTTATGGCCACCGCGGCCACGGCACTCGTGGCGGGCGCGGCCCAGGCCAGCGAAGTCAAGATCGGCGTGATCCTGGGCTTCACCGGGCCCATCGAATCTCTGACCCCCTCGATGGCCGCAGGCGCCGAACTGGCGATGCAGGAAGTCACCGACAGCGGCATGTTGCTGGACGGGGCCAAGGTCACGCCGGTGCGCGCGGACTCGACCTGCATCGACGCGGGCGCGGCCACCGCCGCCGCCGAGCGCCTGATCACCTCGGACGGGATCAAGGGCATCGTCGGCGCGGATTGCTCGGGCGTGACCGGCGCGATCCTGTCCAACGTGGCCGTGCCCAACGGCATCGTGATGATCTCGCCCTCGGCCACCTCGCCGGCCTTGTCGAATGCCGAGGATAACGGGTTGTTCTTCCGCACCGCACCGTCGGACGCACGCCAGGGCGTGGTGATGACCGAGATTCTGATGGAAGAGGGCATCAACGAGGTCGCGCTCACCTATACCAACAACGACTATGGCAAGGGCCTGGCCGACAGCTTCCAGGCTGCCTTCGAGGAGGCCGGCGGCACCGTGACCATCTCGGCCGCGCATGAGGACGGCAAGGCCGACTACTCGGCCGAAGTCGGCGCCCTGGCCTCGGCTGGCGGCGAACGTCTGGTCGTGGCCGGTTACGCCGACCAGGGCGGCGCGGGCGTCGTTCGCTCGGCGCTGGACGCCGGCGCGTTCGACACCTTCCACTTCCCCGACGGGATGATCTCGACCTCGCTCGAGGAGAACTTCGGCGACGAGCTCGACGGCTCGACCGGCCAGCACCCTGGCACCGACAGCCCCGGCGTGGCGGCCCTCGAGGAACTCGTGGGCGACGCGTTCGACGCCACCTCGCCCTTCACGCCGGAATCCTATGACGCGGCGGCGCTGATGATGCTGGCCATGCAGAAGGCGGGATCGACCGAGTCGGCCGACTACAAGGACCACATAATGGACGTGGCCAACGAGCCGGGCGAGAAGATCTATCCGGGCGAGTTGTCCAAGGCGCTGGAGATCATCAAGAGCGGCGGCGAGATCGACTATGTCGGTGCAACCGCGGTCGAGCTGATCGGTGGCGGCGAGAGCGCCGGCAACTATCGCCAGATCGTGTTCGACGGCGGCAAGATCACCACGGTGAAATACCGTTGATCGGCGCCTGACAGGGCCATGGAGCAGCCCGGGCCTTGCGCCCGGGCTGTTTCGATGACACAAGCCGCGCCCAACAAGCGACTCATTGACAGAATGTCGCAGGGAAACGCGGTCAGCAGGGGGGATGCCATGATCGTCGTCGAGGACGTGCACAAGCATTTCGGCGGGTTTCACGCCGTTGACGGCGCGTCTCTGGAGATCGCCGAGGGGTCGATCACCGGATTGATCGGGCCGAACGGCGCGGGAAAAACCACTCTTTTCAACGTGATCGCGGGCGTTCTTGAACCGACCTCCGGACGCGTGACCATGGCGGGCGAGGACATCACCGGCCTGCCCCCGCACGAGTTGTTTCACAAGGGGCTGCTGCGCACCTTCCAGATCGCGCACGAGTTCCACTCGATGACCTGCCGCGAGAACCTGATGATGGTGCCCGGCAACCAGTCGGGCGAAAAGCTCTGGAACACCTGGTTCGGGCGCAAGCGCATCGCCGACGAGGAACGCGCGCTGAAGGCCAAGGCCGACGAGGTGCTGGAGTTCCTGACCATCGAACACCTGGCCGACCACAAGGCGGGCCAGGTCTCGGGCGGGCAGAAGAAACTGCTGGAACTGGGCCGCACCATGATGGTGGACGCGCGCATCGTGTTCCTCGACGAGGTCGGCGCGGGCGTGAACCGCACCCTGCTGAACACCATCGGCGACGCGATCATCCGCCTCAACCAGGAGCGCGGCTATACCTTCGTGGTGATCGAGCACGACATGGATTTCATCGAACGGCTCTGCGATCCGGTGATCTGCATGGCCGAAGGCAAGGTGCTGGCCCAGGGCACGCTGGCCGAGATCAAGGCCAACGATCAGGTGATCGAGGCCTATCTGGGCACCGGGCTGAAGAACAAGGACATGGTGGGCGCATGAGGGGCCTGCTGGACCTGGCGGCGGCGGTAATGCTGGCGGCGATGCTGACGCCGACCGCAGGCGTCGCGCAGACCTCCTCGACCGAGGATGAAAACGCGCGCGAGATCATCCTGAAATGTTATTTCGACTGGGTGTGCGACCCCAACCGCAAATGCCAGGACGCGGGCGAGAACATCCGGTTCCGCGTCAATGTCGCGGAGAACACGGTCAGCCGCATCGGGGGCGACCCGCTGAGCAAGTTCATGCTGGTGCCGGGCGACCGGGCGCTGACCATTCTCGAGCGGCCCATCTCGGGCGGGGTCAGCACGACCACGATGATGCTCACCGGCGGCGGCGACGCGGTGCATAGCGAGAACGCAGTGATCGGGCGGACGCTCACACCGATGCAATACCTGGGCACATGCACCGGCGTCTGAGCGCCGCGCGCGGCACAAGAACCACGAGGGAGGCCCGCGATGGGTGACAACCCCTATCAGAACGACCGGGGCAACAAGGACCGGACGATCACCAATACCAAGGGCGTGGGCACCATGACCCCCCGCCCCGGCACCGGGCAGCCAATGTACACCTCCGAGGCGTTCCTGATCGGCGACACCATGACCGGCGGCTATGGCAAGGGGCCCGACATCCTGCACGAGTGCACCGTGGCGGTGAACCCGGGCGAGATCGCGGTGATCGTGGGGCCCAACGGCGCGGGCAAATCGACCGCGATGAAGGCGGTGTTCGGGATGCTCGACGTGCGCCAGGGCTCGGTCCGGCTGGATGGCGAGGACATCACCGGGCTCAGCCCGCAGGACCGGGTCAAGAAGGGCATGGGCTTCGTGCCGCAGACCTCGAACATCTTCACCTCGATGACGGTGCAGGAAAATCTCGAGATGGGCGCCTTCATCCGCACCGACGACATCTCGGGCACGATGGAGCAGGTCTATGACCTGTTCCCGATTCTCAAGGAAAAGCGCTACCAGGCTGCCGGAGAGCTGTCGGGCGGGCAGCGCCAGCAGGTCGCCGTGGGCCGGGCGCTGATGACCAAGCCCAAGGTGCTGATGCTGGACGAACCCACCGCCGGGGTCAGCCCCATCGTCATGGACGAGTTGTTCGACCGCATCATCGAGGTGGCCC
>DOIS01000182.1 GCA_003511785.1 Paracoccaceae bacterium | reverse complement strand
CTGCGCGGAGCGATCCGGCGGCTGGGCGAGCCGGTGATCCGCACCGCCGTGGGCCGCGCCATGCGCGAGATGGGCCGCCAATTCGTGCTGGGCGAGACCATCCAGTCGGCGATGAAACGCGCCGCCGGGATGGAGGCCAAGGGCTATACCTATTCCTACGACATGCTTGGCGAGGCCGCGCGCACCGAGGCCGACGCCCGGCGCTACTACCTGAGCTATTCCCGCGCCATCGCCGCCATCGCCGAGGCTTGCGACAGCGACGACATCCGCGCCAATCCCGGCATATCGGTCAAGCTCTCGGCACTGCATCCGCGCTATGAGGTGGCGCAGTCCGACCGGGTGATGAACGAGCTGGTGCCGCGCCTGCGCGCGCTGGCACTGCTGGCGAAATCCGCCGGCATGGGCCTGAACGTGGATGCCGAGGAGGCCGACCGCCTGTCGCTCTCGCTGCGGGTGATCGACACGGTGATGGGCGAGCCCGCGCTCAAGAGCTGGGACGGGTTCGGCGTGGTGGTGCAGGCCTATGGCCAGCGTGCGGGCGACGTCATCGACCGGCTCTACGACATGGCGCAGCGGCACGATTGCAAGCTTATGGTGCGGCTGGTCAAGGGCGCGTACTGGGACACCGAGATCAAGCGCGCGCAGGTCGAAGGCGTGGACGGCTTTCCCGTCTTCACCCGGAAGGCCGCGACCGACGTCTCCTACATCGCCAACGCGTGCAAGCTTCTGGGCATGACCGACCGGATCTATCCGCAATTCGCCACGCACAACGCCCATACCGTCGCGGCGATCCTGCACATGGCGGGCGATCGCCCCTATGAATTCCAACGCCTGCATGGCATGGGCAAGACGCTTTATGACATCGTCCGCCAACAGCACCGCGCCCGCTGCCGCATCTATGCGCCGGTCGGCGCGCATCGCGACCTGCTGGCCTACCTGGTGCGGCGGCTTCTCGAGAACGGGGCGAATTCCTCCTTCGTCAACCAGATCGTGGACGAGAACGTGTCCCCCGAGACCGTGGCCGCCGACCCGTTCGAAGCGTTGGAAAGACCCGCCCCCGCGATCCCGCGCGGTCCCGACCTGTTCCGGCCCGAGCGGGCCAATTCGAAGGGTTTCGACCTGACCCATGCACCCACGCTCGCCGCCATCGAAGCGGCCCGTGCGCGCTTCGCCGCGCATCAGTGGGAGGCCGCGCCGCTCATGGCCGAGACGCCCGACCCCGATCCCGCGCAACCGGTCGCCAACCCCGCCCGACCCGGGGACAGCCCCGGTAGCGTGCGCCCCGCCTCCGCCGCCGACGTGGACCTGGCGCTCGCCGTGGCCGAGCCGTGGCAGGCCGCGGCCGCCGAGCGCGCTGCGGTGCTCAACCGTGTGGCCGACCTTTACGAGCGGGATTTCGGCGAGATCTTCGCCGTGCTTTCCCGCGAAGCCGGCAAGGGCCTTCCCGACGCGGTGGCCGAGCTGCGCGAGGCGGTGGATTTCCTGCGCTACTACGCCGCCCGCATCCCCGAGGCGGAACCGGCGGGGACATTCGTATGCATATCGCCCTGGAACTTCCCGCTGGCCATCTTCACCGGCCAGGTCTCGGCGGCGCTGGCCACGGGCAACGCCGTGCTGGCCAAGCCGGCCGAGCAGACGCCGCTCATCGCGCATCTCGCCATCCGGCTGATGCACGAGGCCGGGGTGCCGCGCACGGCGCTGCAACTCCTGCCCGGCGACGGCGCGGTGGGCGCGGCGCTGACCTCGGACGCGCGCGTGAACGGGGTGGCCTTCACCGGGTCCACCGCCACCGCGCTCAAGATCCGCGCCGCCATGGCCGAGCACATGGCGCCGGGCACGCCGCTGATCGCCGAGACCGGCGGGCTCAACGCGATGATCGTCGACAGCACCGCCCTGCCCGAACAGGCGGTGGAGTCGATCGTCGAGAGCGCCTTTCAATCCGCCGGGCAACGCTGCTCGGCCCTGCGCTGCCTCTATGTGCAGGAAGACATCGCCGACGGATTCCTGACCATGCTCCAGGGCGCGATGGACGAGTTGCGCCTGGGCGATCCCTGGCAGCTCTCGACCGATGTGGGCCCGGTGATCGACGAAACGGCACGGCAAGGCATCGCCGACCACGTCGCCCGCGCCCGGGCCGAAGGCCGCGTGCTCAAGCAGACCGCGCCCCCCGACGAGGGCACCTTCATCGGCCCCACGCTGATCGAGGTGCCCGGCATCGAGGCGCTGGAGCGCGAGGTGTTCGGCCCGGTCCTGCATGTCGCCCGCTACCGCGCCGCCGATCTCGACCGGGTCATCGATGCGATCAACGCCACCGGCTACGGCCTGACCTTCGGGCTGCATACGCGGATCGACGGCCGGGTGCAGCACGTGACCGATCGCGTCCAGTGCGGCAACCTCTACGTCAACCGCAACCAGATCGGCGCCATCGTCGGCTCCCAGCCCTTCGGCGGCGAGGGGCTGTCGGGCACCGGGCCCAAGGCGGGCGGGCCGCACTACCTGGCGCGCTTCACCGCCCCCGACCGGCAACGCAGCCACGAGGACTGGCCGGACTCCTCGGATCGCTTCTCCGCCCCCGAGGGCCAGGACGCGCCGCCCCAAACGCTCAGCCTGCCCGGTCCCACCGGCGAGTCAAACCGCCTGACCACAGCGCCGCGCACACCGCTCCTGTGTCTCGGGCCGGGCCCGGAGGCCGTGCAGGCCCAGGCCCGCGCGGTCATGGCCCTGGGCGGCCGGGCGATCAGCGCCACGGGCCGGATCGACCCCGAGCGGCTGACCACGATGGAAGGTATCTCCGGCGTGCTCTGGTGGGGCGATGCCGACACTGGCCGCGCCTATGAGCGCGCGCTGGCCGCCCGTCCCGGCCGGATCATCCCGCTGATCCCGGGCACGCCCGATCCGGCCCGCGTGCTGGGCGAGCGGCACCTGTGCATCGACACCACCGCCGCGGGCGGCAACGCGGCGCTTCTGGCCGGGATGTCGTGAGGCCCCGGCCACCGCTGCGGTCAGTTCAGGCACAGATACAGTCGTTCGATCACATAGGTATATTGCCCCGTCGGGATGTTGCGGGTGCTGGTATGTTCCGCCCGCTTGCGATGCCCCCGCCTGCAAATCTCCGCCGCGCGGGCATCGGCCTTCGCATTGGCCGCCTGCCGAACCTGCTGCGTGGCGAATTCCAGCTGGTTTCCATTCAACTGAATGCTGACACTGTCGCCGTTGAACTGTGAAACTGCCGGCTCGATCTGGTCGATCGAGACCGAACAGGCAGCAAGCAGCGGCACCAGCCACAGAATGTTGAGCAAACGACGCATGACCCCTCCGTTCCCTATCCGCTCCCTCCCGACCTACGCCAGCACGTGTTAAGGCCCGGTTCAACCGCGTCGCGCTTGACTGCGGCCCCCTTTCGCCCCAGCTTCGCGCCATGTTCCCGATCCGCGACCACAACCCCTCGGGGCGCACACCCTTCGTCGTCTATGCCCTGATCGCGGCCAACGCGGCGGTGTTTCTGCTGACCGCCGGGATCGAAAGCGAGTTCCAGCTCTTCACCTTCTACGACGCCTATGCGATCACCCCGCGCTACATCGCGCACGGGGTGAGGCTCGAGACCCTCTTCACCTCGATGTTCCTGCATGGCGGGCTGCTGCATCTCGGCGGCAACATGCTGTTTCTGTGGATTTTCGGCGACAATCTCGAGGACGAGATGGGGCATCTGCCCTTCCTGCTGTTCTACCTCGCGGCAGGCGTGGGCGCGGGGCTGATCCACGTGGTCGCAGCGCCTTTCTCGATGGTGCCGACGGTGGGCGCGTCGGGGGCGATCGCCGGGGTGATGGGCGGCTATCTGCTGCTTTTCCCGAGGGCGCGGGTCGATATCCTGCTGATCCTGATCGTGTTCATCCGCATCTTCCCGATCCCCGCCTGGATCATGCTGATAGTCTGGCTGGGGATGCAGTTCCTGGGCGGTATCGGCTCTGACCCCGACGCGGGCGGGGTTGCCTACTGGGCTCATGCCGGCGGCTTCGTGGTGGGGCTGGCGCTCACTGTGCCACTCTGGCTGCGCCGCGGGGGGCCGCGCTTCTGGGCCCGCCATCACGGCCATCCACCGCATCCCCACGCGCGCTATTCCGCCAGCCGCATTCCGCGGGTGCGCCGGAAATAGCGTCCCTGCGCGTTCCCTTTCCAGAAACCGTCAAAGCGTCCGCGGGCAGCGCCCAGGCGCCCCCCCGGACAGGTCAGCCCCGGATCACCTTCGAGAACTTGTCGAACACCGCCTCGTTGGCGCAGATCACCTCGCCATCGGCAAGGATGTCGCCGCCCTCGGCCAGCGGCTCGATCATGCCGCCCGCCTCGCGGACGATCACCACCCCCGCGGCCAGGTCCCAGGCGTTGAGCCGCCGTTCCCAGAACCCGTCATAGCGCCCCGCCGCCACATAGGCCATGTCAAGCGCCGCCGCCCCCCAGCGCCGCACCCCGGCGCAGGCCGGCAAGAGCCGCGCAAGATCCTTCAGCGTCTCGGGCAGATCGGCGCGCCCGCCATAGGGCAGCCCGGTGGCGAAGATCGACTCGATCATCTTGCCCCGTCCCGAGACGCGCAGCCGCTGGTCGTTCATCCAGGCGCCCTCGCCCTTCTCGGCGAAGAACATCTCGTCCTTGGCGGCGTCATAGATCACGCCGGCCACCACGCGGCCCTTGTGCTCCAGCGCGATGGAGATCGCCCAGTGCGGCAGCCCGTGCAGGAAATTCGTGGTCCCGTCCAGCGGATCGACGATCCAGCGCCGGGTCGGGTCCTCGCCCGGCTCCTCGCCGCCCTCCTCGGCCAGCCAACCATAGGTCGGGCGCGCGCCCATCAGCTCCTCCTTGAGGATCTTCTCGGCGGCCAGGTCGGCGCGGCTGACGAAATCGCCCGCCCCTTTCATCGAGACCTGAAGGTTCTCGACCTCGCGGAAATCCTTGACCAGCGAGCGGCCGGCCTTGCGCGCGGCCTTGAGCATGATGTTGAGATTGGCACTGCCGGGCATGTCGGGCTCCTTTCGGCGTCAGAGGGCGCATATACGGGCGCGCGGGCGGAATGCCAAGGGGCGCCGGTCCGGGCGATCTGGCGCCACGTCAGGCCGCGCCCCGCTTGCCAGCGCGGCCCTGCCCCGGCACCCTCGCGTCCAGATCAGACAGGAGGCACGCGACATGACCGACCAGATGCGCCGCATCACCCTGGCCAGCCGGCCCCAGGGCACGCCCACGGACGAGAATTTCAAGCTGGAAACCGGGCCCATCCCCGAGCCGGGCGACGGCGAGGTGCTAGGGCCTGTGGACATTCATTTTGATGCGATGAGCGCCGCGACAAGGACTCAGTTAGCGGCATAACTGTTGTCGGTTTTGTC
>DOIS01000244.1 GCA_003511785.1 Paracoccaceae bacterium | reverse complement strand
TGAGAAAGAGAAGAAGCAGGGGGCGTGGCGCGGCGGCCTGCCCGCGCGCCTAGCCGCCACAGCGCGCGCCCTCAACGCCGACCCGGACACCGGCAGGACCGGTGCCTCGGTCTCCCGTCGCGCTCCGGCCCGCGCCGGGCGCCGTCCTCAACTCGGCGGGCGATCCGGGCCGCGCCACGAAGCCCGATACGAGGCCGGCCGGGCCGGCGCGTCCCGCTGCTTCTTTCTGGTCGAAAATACCCCGATCCCGCCCTCCGCCACCTGCCGCCCGGCCCGCAGCGGCGCGCGCCCCTTGCATCCGCGCGCGTTGCCGGGCATTGAACGGCAACGCGCAACCCGCAACGGACCCGACCATGGCCCTTCCAGCCCGCGAACAGGTGAAATACTGGGGCATCGCCATCGCCGTCTTCGTGCTGGCGCTATGGTTCCTGGGCGACGTGCTGCTGCCCTTCGTGCTGGGCGGCGCCATTGCCTATTTCCTCGATCCCGTCGCCGACCGGCTGGAACGCGCTGGGCTCAGCCGGGCCGCCGCAACGGCGGTGATCACCATCCTGGCCATCCTGCTTTTCGTGGTCGCCGCGCTGCTGGTGATCCCCTCGCTGATCAACCAGACCGTGGCGCTGGTCGATCAACTGCCCGAAATGGCCCGCGGGCTGCGCGAGTTCGTGCAGACCCGCTTCCCCTCGGCCTTCGTCGAGAACACCACCCTGCATTCCACCCTGGCGCAGCTGGGCGAAACCCTGCGCGAGCGCGGCGGCGAGCTGGTGCAGACGGTCGTCTCCTCGGCGCTCTCGGCGCTCAACATCGTGCTGCTCTTGGTGATCGTGCCGGTGGTGGCGGTCTACCTGCTGCTGGACTGGGACCGGATGGTGGCGCAGGTCGACATGCTGCTGCCACGCGACCACGCCCCCACCATCCGCCGACTGGCGCGCGACATCGACGGAACGCTCGCCTCCTTCATCCGGGGCATGGGCACGGTCTGCCTGATCCTGGGCACCTATTACGCGGTCGCGCTGATGCTGGTGGGGCTGAATTTCGGCCTGGTGGTGGGTTTCGTCGCCGGGCTCATCACCTTCATTCCCTATCTCGGCGCGATCATCGGCGGCGCGCTGGCCATTGGCCTCGCGCTGTTCCAGTTCTGGGGCGAATGGGGGATGATCGCGCTGGTCGCCGGCATCTTCGTGCTGGGCCAGGTGGTCGAGGGCAACATCCTGACGCCCAACCTGGTGGGCCAGTCGGTGGGGCTGCACCCGGTCTGGCTCCTGCTGGCGCTGTCGGTCTTCGGGGCACTCTTCGGTTTCGTTGGCCTTCTGGTCGCGGTGCCGGTGGCGGCCGCGCTGGGCGTGGTGGCGCGCTTCGGGGTCAGCCAATACAAGACCAGCCTGCTCTACCTGGGCCTCAGCGGGCGACAGGATGACTGACATGCCCCGCCAGCTGAGCTTCGACCTGCCCGCCAAACCGGCGCTGGGGCGCGCGGATTTCTTCGTCTCGCCCGCCAACGCGCTGGCCGTGGCGCTGATCGACCGGGCGCAGGACTGGCCCGGCGGCAAGCTGGTGCTCTCGGGGCCCGAGGGCGCCGGCAAGACCCACCTGGTGCATGTCTGGGCCGCGCAGAGCGGGGCGCGGATCGTCGCGGCGCGCGACCTGCCCCGCGCCGACATCCCCGCCCTGGCCGCAGGGCCGGTGGCGGTCGAGGACGTGCCCGAGATCGCCCGCGACCATGGCGCGCAGGAGGCGCTCTTTCACCTGCACAACCTGGGCCGCGCCGAAGGCCAGCCACTTCTGCTGACCGGGCGGGGCACGCCGAACCACTGGGGCCTGACCCTGCCCGACCTGCAAAGCCGCCTCGATGCTGCCGGCCATGCCCGGCTCGAGCCGCCCGACGACGCGCTGCTGGCCGCCGTTCTGGCCAAGCTCTTCGCCGACCGCCAGATCACGCCCAGGCCTGACGTGATCCCCTATCTCCTGGGCCGCATGGACCGCTCCTTCGCCGATGCCGCGCGCCTTGTGGCCCGGCTCGACCGGCTGGCGCTGAGTGAAAAGCGCAACCTGACGCGGGCGCTCGCCGCGCGCGGGATTGGCGCGGACGGCGGCCTCGGTTAACAAGACCCCAGCCAAGCAGAAAGGCCCGCGCCCCGCATGACCCAAGCCAGCGAGACCGCGACGCAACCCTGGGACCCGTTCGGCCGCCCGCTCTTCGACGACCCGGACGCGCGGGCGCTGAACCGGGTGGGCGTGGTCGATGTAGGTTCGAACTCGGTCCGGCTGGTGGTGTTCGACGGGGCGGCGCGCAGCCCGGCCTATTTCTACAACGAGAAGATCATGTGCGGGCTGGGCGCCGGTCTGTCCGAGACCGGGCGGCTCAACCCGCAGGGCCGCGCCCGCGCGCTGGCCGCGCTGCACCGCTTCCAGATGCTGGCCACCGGGATGGACATGCCGCCGCTCACCGTGGTGGCCACGGCCGCCGTGCGCGATGCCGCCGACGGCCCGGACTTCTGCGCCGAGGTGGAGCGCCGCACCGGGCTGCGCATCTGGGTGATCCCCGGCGAGGAGGAGGCGCGGCTTTCGGCGCAGGGCGTGCTGCTGGGCTGGCCGGGCTCCTACGGGCTGGTCTGCGACATCGGCGGCTCGTCGATGGAACTGGCCGAGATCAAGGGCGGGCGCGTGGGCAAGCGGCTGACCTCGGCGCTGGGGCCGCTGAAGCTGCGCGATGTGCCCGGCGGGCGGCGCGGGCGCAAGGCGCATATCAAGGAGACCGTGGCGCGGCTGGCCGAGGCGATGGGCCCGCAGCGCGACCGGCTGTTCCTGGTGGGCGGCTCCTGGCGGGCCATCGCGCGGATCGACATGCTGCGCCGCGACTACCCGCTCAAGGTGCTGCACGAGTACCGCATGACCGCCCGCGACGTGCGCGAGACGGCCAAGTTCATCGAGGCCGGCGATCTCGAGGCGATCCGCTCCGCCGCCGGGGTCTCCTCGGCCCGCGCCGCGCTGGTGCCTTACGCGGTCGACGTGCTGACCCGGCTGGTGCGCACCTTCTCGCCCAAGGACATCGCGATCTCCAGCTACGGCATCCGCGAGGGGCTGCTCTACGAGCAGATGCCCCAACGCCTGCGCGACCGCGATCCGCTGATCGAGGCCTGCCGCTTCGCCGAGGCCAAGGACGCCCGCCTGCCGGGTTTCGGGCGCACGCTCTATCATTTCGTGATGCCGCTCTTCGCGTCGAAACCGGCCAGCGTGCAGCGCCTCGTCAAGGCCGCCTGCCTGCTGCATGACGTGAGCTGGCGGGCGCATCCCGACTATCGCGCCGAGGTCTGTTTCGACAATGCCACGCGCGCCAACCTGGGCGGCATGGAACATTCCGAACGGGTGTTCCTGGGGCTCGCGCTGCTGCACCGCTACCGCAACAAGCGCGCGGGCACGTCCTTCGAGGCGCTTTACGCCCTGCTCGACGAGCCGGGCCAGAAACAGGCCGAGATCCTGGGCAAGGCGATGCGGTTCGGGGCGATGCTGTGGATGAAGGGCGACGGACGCATGGCCAGCCTGCACTGGCGGCCGCGAATGCGCAAGCTGGTGCTGAACCTGCCGGAGGCGGCGCTGCCACTTTACGGCGAGGTGGCCGAGGCGCGGCTGAAAGCCCTCGTCACGGCGCTGGAGGCCGAACTGGAAGTCAAGATCTCCGCCTGACCGGTCGTGACCCGCTCAAAGGTCGATCGAGCCCGGCGGGGCGGGTTTCATCGGCTCCTCGCCCGGCGCTTCGGGCTCCACGTCGCGCTTGCGCAGGATGATGTCGCCATTGGGCAGCATCTCGGGCGGGTGATAGGCGGTCCAGTCCTTCACCTCGTCGAACATCTCCGACAGGGCCGGTCCCATCTCGGAGATGAAGCTGCGCACCGCCGGGCCGTAATCCTCGGCCAGCCCGCGCAACTCCTCGATCATCGGCGCGGTTTCCTCGCGCAGCCCCTTGAAGAACAGTTCCGCCCCCCGCTCCATCAATGAGCGCCCGTCGGATTCGGGCGCGGCCTCCTGCGCGGGCAGCGCGGCGGGGGCCAGGGCGAGGGTCAGGGCGAGGGCTGCAAGCTGTCTCATGCAGTCCAATATAGGCGCGCCGCGCCGGGGATAAAGACCCCGCCACAACCGGCGCGAGACGCCAGAGGCGCCTGCCCTGCGCGCCGCCCCGTCGCGAGACGCCGTCCGCCCCGAAGCGTCCCACCCCACCGACAGGGCGCGCGTCCCGGACTTCCTCTTGCGAAATATACTTCCGCCGGAGGCTCGGC
>DOIS01000016.1 GCA_003511785.1 Paracoccaceae bacterium | reverse complement strand
CACCGCCAAGGTGCATTTCGACGCCACCAACCGCGAGGATGGCCGGCGGCTGATCTATGGCGGGCATGTGATCTCGATGGCGCGCGCGCTGTCCTTCAACGGGCTGGCCAATGCACAGATGATCGTGGGCTTGAACGGTGGCGCCCATGCCAACCCGTGCTTCTCCGGCGATACCGTGCGCGCCTGGTCCGAGGTGCTGGACAAGGCCGAGACCGACGCTCCCGGCGTGGGGCTCGTCCGCCTGCGCTTGGCTGCCACAAAGGGCGGCACGCCGTTCGAGTTGAAGGGTGAGGACGGCAAGTACCGGCCCGAGGTGCTGCTCGACCTGGACTACTGGGCGCTCATGCCGACCTAGAGGCGGCGCGGCTGGACGGTTGTTCCTCCACGGGGAAGATCACGTCATAGGCCCAGTTGTAGATAAAGGCATAAACCACGTAGAACCCGGCGAAGCCCAGGTCCATGACCGGTGCCTCCCACAGCCCGATGTCGAGATACCAGGCGATCAGCGGCAAAAGCACCGCCAGCAGGCCCACCTCGAAGGCGATGGCATGGGCCACCCGCAGGGCTGGGGTCTTGCGAACCGTGCCGGTCAGCCGCCGCTTGGCGTGGTCGAAGCCGAGATTGTAGAGATAGTTCCACGCGACAGCGATCATCGCGCTGGCCAAGCCCAGAACGCCGATGTCGAACATCGGCTTGTCGAACACCCAGGCGCCCAGCGGGATGACTATGGCCAGGGCCAGCGCCTCGAAGACGAGGGCGTGGCGGATTCTGTCCTTGGTGCTGCGCATGGGCTGTCCTGTGCTGCGACGGTCGCGTGCCGCCATATCGGTCGGGGTGCAGGGGCACAATGCGGGGAGAGGCCCACGGTTTCATCACGGCGGTGCCGGGGCCGAGTCGCGTCCCTGCCGAAGCCTTTCCGCGGCCGGGCCGCTAAAGTCGCCCCTATGCGAATTTCGTGATCACACGATTGCAGGGTGTGATCACGAAATGGCGATCTTGGCCCGACCGTGCCAAAAAACCGCGCCTTGCCTTGGGCAGCATACGTGACATGTGAATGAAAACGCGTATTAAGGCCCAAGCCAAACGGAAAGGAGCCGCCATGGCCGATGTCAATCGGGGCAACCGCCCGCTTTCGCCGCATCTGTCGGTTTATCGTCCGCAGCTAACGTCCATCACCTCTATCCTCACCCGTATCACCGGCAACGCGATTGTTGTCGCCGCGCTGCTGATCGTCTGGTGGTTCCTGGCCGCCGCCACCTCTCCCGAGGACTTCGCCACGGCCGACGCCTTCATCACCAGCTGGTTCGGCGACCTGGTCATGGTGCTGTCGCTCTGGGGGCTCTGGTATCATTCGCTGGCCGGCATCCGGCACCTGATCTGGGACAACGCCCGCCTGCTCGACCTGCAAAGCGCCGAGCGCCTGGGTTGGGCCGTCATCGGTGGGTCGGTGCTGCTGACCCTGCTTACAATCGTGCTGATCTGAGGGAGACCGACATGCGTTACATGACAGACCGCAAGCGCGTCATCGGCCTGGGTTCGGCCAAGTCCGGCGTGCATCACTTCTGGGCGATGAAGGTCAGCTCGGTCGCCCTCGTCGGGCTGATCCCGCTCTTCGTCTTCACCTTCGGCCCGATGCTGGGCCGGCCCTATGAGGAGGTGATCGCCTATTTCGCGCAGCCCTTCCCGGCCATCGTCGCGGCGCTCACCTTCGTGATCGGCTTTCGTCATTTCCGCGACGGTGTCCAGGTGCTGATCGAGGACTATGTGCACGGCTGGGCGCAAAAGGCGCTGATCATCGCGATGATCTGCGTCAGCTACGGCGCCGCCGCGGTGGGGCTGTTTGCCATCGCCCGCATCGCGCTCTAATTCGGGACAGGGGAACGCATCGAATGGCTTCTTACGAATACGAAACCCACGAATATGACGTGGTGGTGGTGGGCGCCGGCGGCGCCGGGCTGCGCGCGACCCTGGGCATGGCCGAGCAGGGCCTGCGCACGGCCTGCGTAACCAAGGTCTTTCCGACCCGCTCGCATACTGTGGCGGCCCAGGGCGGCATCGCCGCGTCGCTGTCCAACATGGGGCCGGACCATTGGCAGTGGCACATGTACGATACGGTCAAGGGCTCGGACTGGCTGGGCGATACCGACGCGATGGAATACCTGGCGCGCGAGGCGCCCAAGGCGGTTTATGAGCTCGAGCATTACGGCGTGCCCTTCTCGCGCACCGAGGAGGGCAAGATCTATCAGCGCCCCTTCGGCGGCCACACCACCGAGTTCGGCGAGGGTCCCGCGGTGCAGCGCACCTGCGCCGCCGCCGACCGGACCGGCCACGCGATCCTTCACACGCTCTATGGCCAGTCGCTCAAGAACAATGCCGAGTTCTACATCGAGTATTTCGCCATCGACCTGATCATGTCCGAGGACGGCGCCTGCACCGGCGTGGTCTGCTGGAAGCTCGATGACGGCACCATGTATGTGTTCAACGCCAAGATGGTGGTGCTGGCCACCGGCGGCTATGGCCGGGCCTATTTCAGCGCGACGTCGGCGCATACCTGCACCGGCGACGGCGGCGGCATGGTGGCGCGCGCCGGGCTGGCGTTGCAGGACATGGAGTTCGTGCAATTCCACCCGACGGGCATCTACGGCTCGGGCTGCCTCATCACCGAAGGCGCGCGTGGCGAGGGCGGATACCTGACGAACAGCGAAGGCGAGCGGTTCATGGAGCGCTACGCCCCGCAATACAAGGATCTGGCGCCGCGCGATTATGTCAGCCGCTCGATGACCATGGAGATCCGCGAGGGCCGTGGCGTGGGCGCCGAGGGCGACCACATCCACCTGAACCTCAGCCACCTGCCCGCCGAGGCGCTGGCCGAGCGCCTGCCGGGTATCTCCGAGAGCGCGAAGATCTTTGCCGGCGTGGATGTCACCAAGGAGCCGATCCCGGTTCTGCCTACGGTGCATTACAACATGGGCGGCATTCCCACGAACTACTGGGGCGAGGTCATCAACCCCACCGACAGCGACCCGCACGCCATCGTGCCCGGGCTCATGGCGGTGGGCGAGGCGGGCTGTGCCTCGGTGCACGGTGCGAACCGCCTGGGGTCGAACTCGCTCATCGACCTGGTGGTGTTCGGCCGCGCCGCCGCGATCCGCGCGGGCAAGGTGGTGGATGCCGAGGCGCCCAATCCCAGCCTGAACAAGGCCAGCATCGACGCGGCTTTCGACCGGTTCGACGCGCTGCGCCATGCCGACGGCACGATTCCCACCGCCGAGCTGCGGCTGGAGATGCAGAAGACCATGCAATCCGACGCCGCCGTGTTCCGCACCTCCAAGACGCTGGCCGAGGGGGTCGAGAAGATGACCGCCATCGCCGGCAAGATGGACGATCTCAAGGTGACCGACCGCAGCCTAGTCTGGAACTCGGACCTGATGGAGACGCTCGAGCTGACCAACCTCATGCCCAACGCCATGGCCACGATCCTCGGCGCCGAGGCGCGCAAGGAAAGTCGCGGCGCCCACGCGCACGAGGATTTCACCGAGCGCGACGACGAGAAATGGCGCGTGCACACGGTGGCCCATGTGGACGGGGCCGGGGTCAAGCTCAGCTATCGCCCGGTCATTACCGACCCGCTCACCACCGAGCAGGAGGGAGGGATCGAGCTCAAGCGCATCGCGCCCAAGGCGCGGACCTTCTGAGCCATGGGCCTGTCGCGTGGTATATTCCCAATTTCCGGCCGGTTGGGCGCGGTGAGGTGCTGGATGCGGGCGCATATCCGGCAAACGGGCGCGCGGGCATGAGCGCGCTCGCCGACCGTCTGGGCGTGACGCCCGGCCCGGTGCTGCGCCTCTGGGGGATGCGGCGCTCGGGAAATCACGCGATCGCCGATTGGATCACGCGCAACGCGCCCTCGGGCGGATCGGTGTTCCTGAACAACTGCATGGCCGGGCGCGACCCTCTGAAGAGTTTCCGCACGATCGAGGTGAACGGGGACCAGATCCCGGTGAAACCCGCGCGGGCCGACCTGGCGGCCAGCGTCGCGCCGGCGGGGCAGGGGGCGCTGCTGCTGCTGAGCTACGAGGACAGTTCGCCCGCCGAGGATCGCGGCGGACGCCCCGTCTCGGCCGAGTTCGACGAGGCGCAAATCGCGCATGAGATCGTGATCTATCGCGGGTTTCTCAACTGGGCGGCGTCGCTTCTCAGGAAGATGCAGGGCAATGCAAACTACTCGCTTGTCCGTCGCAACGCCGTGTTGCTGCGCGCCATCGACACCTACACCCGCTTTTTGGGTCTGGTCGAAGCGGGCGACCGCCAGGGGCTGACCCTGATCGGCTATGACCGATGGTGCGCGGACGCGACCTATCGCGCCGACCGGCTGGATCGGCTGGGTCTCGCCCGGCGCGACAACACGCTGGGCGTTGTTCAGCCCTATGGCGGCGGATCGTCCTTCCAGAAGGACGCGACCCGCGCGGGCGATCTTGCCACGTCCGACCGCGGGCGACAGATGGCCCTTGATCCCGAGTACCGCGCGATCCTGACGCTCTCGGCGATGGACGACGCGCTCATGGCCCGGCTCGACGCCGTTTTCCCAGAGGACGCCGCGCATCTGCGCGCGCAGGCCAGGGGCCTGGCATGAGCGCGGGCGCGACACAGATATTCCCCTATCCCGGGGCCGATTTACCGCAGGAGACAAAGACATGGTCCAGCTGACACTGCCCAAGAATTCCCGCATCACCAGCGGCAAGACCTGGCCCAAACCCGAGGGCGCCAAGAACGTCCGCAAGTTCCAGATCTACCGCTGGAACCCCGATGACGGTCAGAACCCGCGTGTCGATACCTATTTCATCGACATGGATACCTGCGGGCCGATGGTCCTGGACGCGCTCATCAAGATCAAGAACGAGATCGACCCGACCCTGACCTTCCGGCGCTCCTGCCGCGAGGGGATCTGTGGCTCCTGCGCGATGAACATCGACGGGATCAACACG